>JAKDIE010000008.1 GCA_030450655.1 Ruaniaceae bacterium | reverse complement strand
ACTCATGGGCTTGAGGGAAGGCATAGCTGGCGACGACCGTGGGGATCCCCCACTGCTCCACGATCCGTAGGTGGTGCGCCAGGTTCTCGAGTCCTGCGGCAACTTCGCCCGGGTTCTCTTCGAGCATCGCCTCGGGAAGCGGCTTCCCCGGTGCGATGCGGTGAGCGCCGGAGAATGCCTTCATGGATCGGACCGTGACCACCATCACGGCCACCGACGGCTCATAGCCGGACACGCGCGACTTCAGATTCACCATTCGCTCCGCGCCTAGATCCGCGCCGAAGCCAGACTCGGTGACCACGATGTCCCCAAGGTTCGATGCGGCAAGGTCCGCGACTACGGATGAGTTACCGATCGAAATGTTCCCAAACGCCCCCGTGTGGACGAGAACCGGTACACCCTCGGTGGTCTGCATGAGATTCGGCAGAAGCGCGTCGTGCAGAATCGCCGCCATCGCCCCAGCCGCCGCGAGCTTCTCGGCCGTCACTGGGGCGCCGGAGTGCGTGTACCCGATCACGATACGGCCAAGTCGGGCACGCAGGTCCGCCTGGGAGGATGCCAAGGCCACGATCGTCATCAGTTCAGAGGCCGCAGTGATGTCGAACGATCCTTGGCGCGGAACGCCGTCGATCTTCCGGCCGAGCCCAATCACAATGTTTCGCAACGCCCGATCGTTGACGTCAAGCACCCGCGGCCACGTGATGGAGTGCGGATCGATCCCGAGTTCGTTTCCGTGATGCAGGTGGTTGTCCACCATGGCGGCGAGCAGATTGTGCGCGGCAGTGATCGCATGGAAATCCCCGGTGAGATGCAGGTTGAGCAACTCGGAGGGAATGATCTGACTCTGCCCCGCTCCGGCCGCACCACCCTTGATTCCGAAGGTCGGCCCGAGCGAGGGCTGCCGAAGCGTGGCGATGGGGCGGCGGCCGAGTCGCGCCAGCCCTTGCACCAGCCCCACGGCGGTCGTGGTCTTCCCTTCCCCGAGCGGTGTGGGCGTAATCGCGGTCACCATGACGAGGGGCGCGGGCCCCGGTGAGGACCGGAGCGGCACTTTAGCGACGGAATGACCATAGGGAATCAGCGAATCTGAGTCGATCCCGGCACCGGTGGCAATATCAACGATAGGTCTTGGTTTGTTCACATCTCAGTCATATCAGCAACCAGAGTTGTTACACAGTTGCAACCTCCTCGACTTGCGAGATCACTCTTCTCCGTTAGCTTGGCTTTATGCCAACTACACAGCCCCTGGTCAGCCTTGAAGGTGTCAACAAGTGGTTTGGTGACCTTCATGTGCTACAGAACATCAACCTGACGGTGTCACAAGGAGAGGTTGTGGTGGTTATCGGGCCGTCCGGCTCCGGGAAATCGACCCTCTGCCGCACGATCAACCGCCTCGAGCCGATTGACGAAGGCACGATCCACGTGGACGGTCAGGTTCTCCCCGAGGAGGGCAAGGCGCTCGCGGCTCTGCGTGCCGAGGTCGGGATGGTCTTCCAATCGTTCAACCTCTTTGCGCACAAGACCATCCTCGAGAACGTCACCCTCGGCCCGCTGAAGGTGCGCAAGATGGGGAAGAAGGCCGCCGAGGAGCTCGCAACGAAGCTCCTAAAGCGCGTGGGCGTCGAAAGCCAGGCACAGAAGTATCCGGCGCAGCTTTCCGGCGGCCAACAGCAGCGCGTCGCAATCGCACGATCCTTGGCCATGAATCCGAAGGTGATGCTCTTCGATGAGCCCACCTCAGCCCTTGACCCCGAGATGATCAATGAGGTCCTCGACGTCATGACCGGGCTCGCAAAGGAGGGGATGACGATGATCGTCGTGACCCACGAGATGGGCTTCGCCCGCAAGGCTGCGGACCGAGTGATCTTCATGTCCGACGGGCAGATCGTGGAAGAGGCAACGCCCGAAGAGTTCTTTACAAATCCGCGCTCTGAGCGAGCACGAGATTTCTTGTCGAAACTGCTCACCCATTAGAAGGAGAAAAATATGAAGAAGGCAATGGTCGCCGCAGCAGCGGCAACTGCGCTCATCCTCTCGGCCTGCGGAGGCGGCGGGGGGACGGACGATGGTGATGGTTCGGGAGAAACCGTCACCATCGGCATCAAGTTCGACCAACCGGGTCTTGGCCTGAAGGAGGCCGATGGTTCCTTTAGCGGGTTCGACGTCGATGTCGCCCGCTATGTGGCCGCCAAGCTCGGGTACGCGGAGGGTAACATCACCTTCGTCGAATCCGTCTCCGCTCAGCGCGAGACGATGATCGAGAACGGGCAGGTCGACATGATCTTCGCGACGTACTCGATCACGGACACCCGCAAGGAGCAGGTCGACTTCGGTGGCCCATACTTCGTGGCGGGTCAGGATCTCCTTGTGCGCGCCGATGACACCTCGATCACTGGCCCGGACGCACTCGATGGCAAGAACCTCTGCTCTGTTGCGGGTTCGACCTCGGCCCAGAGGATCAAGGATGACCACTCCGCGGGCGTGGAACTCTATGAAGCGCAGACCTATTCGGAGTGTGTGGAGTTCCTGGTCGCTGAGACTGTTGACGCCATCACGACGGATGACATCATCCTCGCGGGCTTTGCCAACCAGGCCGCCTACCAGGGCCAGCTCAAGGTTGTGGGCAACACCTTCTCCGAGGAGAACTACGGTGTGGGAATCCCCAAGGGCTCGGACCAGTGCCAGGCAATCAACGATGCCATCGCAGAGATGATCGAGGATGGATCGTGGGAGAAGGCTCTCGCCGATAACGCTGGTGCTGACTATCAGTTCGACGCAGCAATGAACCCGCCGACCCCCGGCGGGAACTGCGGCTAATCGCTGACAAGGGTGGGGCGGTCCGCCGCCCCACCCTTCGACCCTTCAGGGAGGATTGATATGGTCGACGTTTTCAGCCAATACGACGTGCTCGGCGCCTTCTGGGTGACCCTTCAACTCACGTTCTGGTCCGCAATCGGATCGCTCGTGATCGGCACGATCATTGTGGTGATGCGAATCTCACCGGCGAAGTCCTTGCAGTGGGCTGGAGCCACCTATGTCAACCTCCTCCGCAACACGCCACTGACCCTGATCATCCTCGGCGCGTCCGTGGGCCTCTGGGGCCAGCTCGGCGTTGTCCTTGCCCGCACGGATTCTGGGGACTTTATGGCGACGAATTCGTTCCGCCTTGCTGTCCTCGGGCTCTCGCTCTATCACGCCGCCTTCGTTGCCGAAGCGCTCAGATCGGGCGTCAACACCGTGCCCGCCGGGCAGGCTGAAGCCGCCCGATCGATCGGCCTCGGGTTTGGGCAGGCCATGGGGCTGGTCATCCTGCCCCAGGCATTCCGCGGAGCGATCGCGCCCCTCGGGAACACGTTGATCGCGCTGACGAAGAACACCACCGTGGCGCAGGCGGCCGGTGTGGTTCAGGCGTCCACCGTCATGTATACGATGATCGAGTTCAACTCGAACTATTTGGTGGCAATCTTCTTCCTCTTCGCCATCGGGTTCGTGGCAATCGTCCTCCCAATGGGGCTACTGTCAACATATCTAAGCGAGAAGCTGCGGGTGGCACGATGAGCAACTCGTCCCTCCTCTTCGACGCTCCTGGCCCGAAGACGCGCCGGAGAATCCTGATCTTCAACATCGTTGGCGTCGCCTTCGTGCTCGGTATTCTTGCCTGGGTGCTCGTGCTGCTCGGCGATAAGGGCCAATTGACTGCGGCAAAGTGGCTGCCCTTCATTCAGGCCCAGACGTGGACGACCTTCCTAATTCCGGGCATCATCGCAACCCTGCAGGCCGCCGCAGTCTCCGTCATCACGGCGAATCTCTTTGGGCTCTTCTTCGGGATGGGCCGCCTATCCACCAACAAGATCGTGCGCCTCGTATCAGGGATCGTCGTCGAGTTCTTCCGCGCGGTACCCGTGCTCTTGATGATGATCTTCTTCTACTTCCTGTACTCGAAGTCAGGAATCATGCCGCCCACGTACGCGCCATTCTGGGCCGTGGTCAGTGGCCTGACTCTGTACAACGGCGCCGTGGTGGCCGAACTCGTACGCTCGGGTGTCCTCAACCTGCCCTCTGGTCAAAGTGAGGCGGGCCTGTCGATCGGGATGACGACGGGACAGGTGTTGCGAACGATCTTGATGCCGCAGGCGCTCGTGGCCATGATGCCCTCCATGCTCTCCCAGCTCGTGGTGATTCTCAAGGACACGGCCCTTGGTTACCTGATCACCTACTCCGATCTGCTGCGGCAGGCCCGACTGGTCGGAACCTCGTTCCAGAACCTCGTGCCCGCGTTGCTCGTCGCGGCGGTCATCTTCATCGCCATCAATTACTCATTGACGTCTCTCGCCAGCTACCTCTCGGTGCGGGTGCGCAACCGCCCCGCCGGATCAACTCGGGCACTCCAGAACGCCGATGAAGGGCTCGTGCCGGGCCTCGATATCATCCACACGATCCCCGTGGATGAGAGGGCTCCAGAAGGGCACGGAGACCACTTGCCCGGTATCCACGAATCGTGGCCAGAGCCTCCAGGACGTTAGCCAAGAACTTCGCGAGTCACACTCACAACAACACCGCTGGGGAAGCCGCGCCGCGCGAGAAAGCCTGAGATTCGTCGAAACCGCACGTCACGATCGAGGCCTTCGGTCGATTCTGCCTTGCGGGCTGCGAGCGCGAGCGCCACGCCATGCTCGTCCTGGTAGCCGTCCAGCGAGGAGTCAATTAACTCCGGTGCGACGCCCGCGTCCTTGAGCTTCATCCCAATCATGCGCCGTGACAGTCCGCGCTCCTGCCGCGAGAGCTCCGCGAACCGCTGCGCGTACCGGGCATCGTCAACGAGGCCTGCAACCTCGAACGAATCGAGTACCCTCTCTGCAACCTCGTCGCTCACCTCGCGCTCGGCCAGCTTCTTCGCGAGTTGCGCGCGCGTACGATCACGTTGCGCTAGCTGGCGGTAGACGATCGCTTGCGCGGCCGACTCCTCGGACGCCATGCGCGGCTCACAGCCCGTCAGGAACGGCGGCGAGTTCGCCCGTGCTCTCGGCGGTCCCGATACCGAGAGTGGTGAGGATCCTCTCCTCAATCTCGTTGGCGAGATCTGGGTTGTCCTTCAGGAATCCCCTGGAGTTCTCCTTACCCTGACCTAGCTGATCCCCCTCGTAGGTGTACCAGGCGCCAGACTTGCGCACGATGCCGTGCTCCACGCCCAGGTCGAGAAGGCCGCCTTCGCGCGAAATGCCCAGCCCGTAGATGATGTCAAACTCCGCCTGCTTAAAGGGAGGTGCCATCTTGTTCTTGACCACCTTGACGCGGGTGCGGTTACCGACAGCGTTCGCACCCTCCTTCAAGGTCTCGATCCGGCGCACGTCGAGACGAACCGACGCGTAGAACTTCAGTGCCTTGCCACCCGAGGTGGTCTCCGGCGAGCCGAAGAAGACACCGATCTTCTCTCGTAGCTGGTTGATGAAGATAGCGGTTGTCCCCGAGGCAGATAGTGCGCCGGTGATCTTGCGCAGAGCCTGTGACATCAATCGCGCCTGGAGACCCACGTGGGAGTCACCCATATCGCCGTCGATCTCCGCCTTTGGGACGAGCGCCGCCACGGAGTCGATCACCACGATGTCGAGGGCACCTGAGCGGATCAGCATGTCCGCGATTTCCAGCGCTTGCTCACCGGTATCCGGTTGCGAGACGAGGAGCGCATCGGTGTCCACACCGAGCCGCTTCGCATACTCGGGATCGAGGGCGTGCTCGGCATCGATGAATGCGGCGATTCCTCCGGCCTTCTGCGCACTGGCGACGGCATGCAACGCAACCGTGGTTTTACCCGAGGCCTCCGGGCCGTAGATCTCGACCACGCGGCCACGCGGCAGACCCCCAATGCCGAGCGCAACGTCCAACGCTACCGACCCGGTGGGGATCACCGAAACTGCTGGACGATTCTCATCGCCCAGTCGCATGACTGAGCCTTTTCCAAAGTTCTTGTCGATCTGCGCGAGCGCGGCCTCGAGTGCCTTCGATCGATCAGCTACCTGCTTCGGCATAGTGTTACCTCTCCGGTTCCGGTGGTCTCCCACCTGGCGTACAACGCTGGTCCTTGACTGTTCGCCCTCGCCGGGCGCTACAGAGGCGACACTATGCCTGACCACTGACATAAGCACCTGTCACCCTCAAAAACCTGTGGATAACGGTGCGCCACCTGGACCTAGAGTAATACGAACGTTTGTTCGAACGCGCATGACACGCCCAGAAGGCTCTGCGGAGATTCAGTGCCGACGGCGGTGCGGGAACTCCTCGGGCACGCCCATCTCGCGCGCGAGCGCAGCCCAGGCGGTTTGGGGCGGGATCCCGGCGGAGACGGCCTCCTCGACCGTGCGCGAATCGAGTTCAACGAGTACGAGATCGCGCGCGAGTGACGGTCCAATGTCGCGGCCGAAAGTGCCCTGCAGTGCGGCCGTCAGTTCGGAGTGCTTCACCGCATCGCGGCGAAATAAAGATCCGGTGGGATGGTATCGGGTACGTGAACCGCCTCGATGAGGCTGACCTGATCCGCCACCTCACGCAACACGACGGAGAGCGGAACGTTGAGTGCGTTACAAATTGCCGAGAGCAACTCGGATGAGGCTTCCTTCTGACCGCGTTCGACTTCGGAGAGATAGCCGAGCGAGACCTGCGCAGCGGAGGAGACCTCACGGAGGGTTCTACCTTGGGCTTGACGCATCCCGCGGAGCACGTCGCCGATCTCTCGGCGCAGTAGCGCGTTGCTGGGACCCGAGTCGACTCGAGTGCGGGGGCGCGTGTTCATGTGATTCATTATCTCGTCCAACACTGGAGCGCGCGAAATTGTTCCTCCCGTGCGCGATTACTTCTGAGCGAGCTTCCAGGCGTCCAGGCAGTACTGGATCCCCGTCACCACGGTGACGCCAAGTGCCGCGTACATAATCACGAGGCTTGTCGTCACCAAGGAGGATGCCACACCGTCCGGCAGGAACATCTGCCACGGCATCAACAGCCCAATGATGAAGGTCATCTGCAAGACGGTCTTGAGCTTGCCTCCCTTAGAAGCGGCCATGACGGAGCGACGAATCATCACGAAACGCAGGAGCGTGATCCCCAACTCTCGCACGATGATGACGATCGTGACCCACCACGGCATATCCCCCACCGAAGAGAGCAACACGAAGGCGGAAATCACGAGTGCCTTATCGGCGATTGGGTCCGCAATCTTGCCGAAGTTGGTGACGAGATTGCGTGAGCGTGCGATATCGCCGTCGATCTTGTCCGTGATCGCCGCGATCGAGAAGACGATTGTGGCCGCCAGCCGAGTCCCGTCACTGCCTTGCAGGAAGAGCCACACGAATACGGGCACGAGCGCCATGCGGATCATCGTGAGCACGTTCGCGATGTTCCACAGGGGCGCCTCTACCGGCCGGTCATCTCCCATGCGTCCTCGCCATCCTCGTTATCGTCGTCGGCAGTGTCGAAATACTGCTCCGGTGGTTCCTCGCCGCGGAGCATCGCCAGCGTGGCAGGCAGGTCATCAGGTAGCACCAGTACTTCGCGCGCCTTTGATCCCTCCGAGGGTCCCACAATCTCGCGTGACTCCAACAGGTCCATGAGACGCCCCGCCTTCGCGAAACCTACCCGGAGTTTACGCTGCAGCATCGAGGTGGAGCCGAAGTTGGTGGTGATGACGAGCTCGGCGGCCTGCAATAGGACATCGAGATCGTCACCAATGTCCTCGTCCACCTGCTTCTTCGCCACGGTGACCGCCACGTCCGCGCGGTACACCGGCTTCATCTGCTCCTTCACGTGCGCAACGATCTGGTGGATCTCCTTCTCGGTGACCCACGCGCCTTGCACGCGCATCGCCTTCGCCTTGCCGCTTGGGTGGAACAGCGCATCTCCTTGCCCCACGAGCTTCTCCGCACCCGGCGAATCCAAGATCACGCGGGAGTCCGCGAGCGAGGATGTGGCGAACGCGAGGCGCGAGGGGACGTTCGCCTTGATCAGGCCCGTCACGACATCGACGCTCGGGCGCTGGGTGGCCAGTACGAGGTGGATTCCGGCCGCGCGAGCCAACTGGGTGATGCGCTGGATCGAGGACTCGACGTCCCGCGGCGCGACCATCATGAGATCCGCGAGCTCGTCGACGATCACGAGGAGGTACGGGTAGCTGGCCACCTTCCGTTCGGAACCTGGCGGGAGCGTAATCTTCCCCGCACGCACGGCGGCATTGAAATCGTCCACGTGCTTGAATCCAAACGAGGCGAGATCGTCGTACCGCATGTCCATCTCGCGCACCACCCACTCAAGGGCCTCCGCGGCCTTCTTCGGGTTAGTGATGATGGGCGTGATCAGGTGCGGAATGCCCTCGTAGTTCGTCAGCTCCACCCGCTTCGGATCGACGAGCACCATGCGTACCTCCTCCGGGGTGGAGCGCATGAGTATCGACGTGATCATCGAGTTGATGAACGAGGATTTACCAGAACCAGTGGCGCCGGCCACCAGGAGGTGCGGCATCTTCGCAAGGTTCGCCACCACGTATCCACCCTCGACGTCTTTGCCGACGCCCACCATGAGCGGGTGGTGAGATCGCCGTGCAACATCGGAGCGGAGCACGTCTCCGAGCGATACCGTCTCGCGATCCGCGTTCGGGATCTCGATTCCGATCGCGGACTTACCCGGGATCGGGGCAAGAATGCGTACGTCCGCGCTCGCGACCGCGTACGCGATGTTCTTTTCCAGCGCCATCACGCGCTCGACCTTCGTGCCTGGCTCTACCTCAACCTCATAGCGCGTCACCGTGGGGCCGCGGGAGAAGCCGGTCACGGCGGCCGGGATATCGAACTCCTCGAACACTCGCGTGAGAGATTCGAGCACGCGATCGTTGACGGCGGAGCGTACCTTGTGGGGCGGGCCCTGCGCGAGGAGTTTATCCCCCGGCAATGTGTAGACAATGCTCGGATCGAGTTCGAGTTGCTCGGCGCGCGCGGGCAGCGCCACCGTGGGGGGAGCCGTCAACTCGGCCTTCGCAGGTGGAGCGTCCTCCTTCTCCACGTCGAACGGTGCCGCTGGCAGGACGCGCGTGCGCGTGGACGGCACGATATTGGTGTGCGCGGACGGATCCGGATCCGAAACGAAGGCGGAGTCGTAAGGCTCCGAAATCAGCTGGGTCTCATGATCGCTTGGAACCCGTGCGCGCCCCCAGGTGAAACCTCGCCGCGGCTTGCGTTCGCGCGGGGCCCTCTCCTCGCGTTCCTTCGCGCCGAAGAGCCGCCCAATTCGCTCGGGCACCGCGGCCACAGGGGTGGAGGTGATCGTCAGAATCGACAGTGCGGCGAGCAGCACGAGCACTGGAATCGCGGCATACGCCGTGAAGAGAATCTCGAGCGGAGCGCCGAGCGCCCAGCCAACGATGCCGCCGGCCGCTTCGACCGCCGCGATGTCCTCAAAGGGGCTCGGCGCTGCCTGCGCAACATGGATGATGCCGGCGATCGAACCGAGCAACATGAGAAAGCCAACCACCGCGCGGTGGTTGGTGCGCCGCTCCCCTGGCCTCGCAAAAAGCCTAATCGCGATGATCACGAGGACCACCGGGACCAGAACGCCGAGCACACCGAATGCGCCAGCAACCATGTGGTGAATCACGTTGCCCGCGAGCCCAGAGAGACCGAACCATTCGCGTGCGGCCACAACGATTGCGATTGCCAGCAACACAAACGCGATCACGTCGTGGCGCGCCGGCTTCTCCTCTGGTTCTGGGGTGGAGGCCTTCTTGGGCGCTGGCTTCGACACAGATCCGCTCCCTTCACGGCGCTGGGACGCGCGGCCCTCGCGTGGCGCGTTCGCCTGCGAGGCCTGCCGTGCGGGGGAAGTCGTACGGTTAGCCATAAGTGGCTTTACTCTACCCGCCTATCCGGCGCCAACCACGAGCTGACACGCCCTACGTCTCAATAACCACCGGGATGATCATCGGGCGGCGGCGCAGCTTCCGAGAGGCAAACTGTCCCACCGAGCGCCGCAGTACCTGCTCCAACTGCTGCACGTCACGATAGTCCCGGGCGGCGTCCGCGAGCGCCCGAGTCAGCTCGGGTTGGAGCTGATCGAAGACAGATTCGTCCTCGGCCATTCCGCGTGCCTGAACGTGCGGGCCGGCCACGATATCTCCCGACGACGAATCCACCACCGCAAACACGGAAACGAACCCCTCTTCCGCCAGGATCATGCGGTCCTTCAGCTCGACCTCGGTGATCTCCCCCACCGAGGAGCCGTCCACGTAGAGGTAGCCGCATGGCACCGCGCCCACGATCTGGGCTACGCCGTCGAACAGATCGATGACCACGCCGTCCTCGGCCAGGATGACGTTCTCGGGGTTGACTCCGGTCTGGACGGCAAGTGCGCCGTTCGCCACCAGGTGACGGATTTCGCCGTGAATCGGCATCACGTTCTTGGGGCGCACGATGTTGTAGCAGTAGAGCAACTCCCCCGCCGAGGCGTGCCCCGAGACGTGCACCTTCGCGTTGCCCTGGTGAACAACGCGCGCGCCGAGCCGCATCAGCCCATTGATCACGCGATACACGGAGTTCTCGTTACCGGGGATCAGAGAGGACGCGAAGATGACGGTGTCCCCAGGGCCGACGGCGACCTTGTGGTCACGATTCGCAATACGCGACAGTGCGGCCATGGGCTCGCCTTGGGAACCTGTCGCGATGAGAACGAGTTTGTCATCCGGGAGGGATGCGACGGACTTGAGATCCACCAGGACGCCGTCGGGCACAGTCAGATACCCAAGATCGGCGGCGAGGCCCATGTTGCGGACCATCGAGCGGCCCACCATCACGGCCTTGCGCCCGTGGCGGGCGGCGGCGTCGAGCACCTGCTGGATCCGGTGGACGTGGGAGGCAAAGGACGCGACCACAATTTTGCCGCGCGCCTGGCCGAACACCGAGTCAAGGACCGGGCCGATCTCTCGCTCGTGCGTGGTGAATCCAGGGACCTCGGCGTTCGTGGAATCCGTCATGAAGAGGTCCACGCCCTCCTCGCCGAGGCGGGCGAAGGCGCGTAGATCCGTGATGCGCCCATCGAGCGGGAGCTGATCCATCTTGAAGTCGCCGGTGTGGAGCACGTTTCCCGCGGCCGTGCGGATGAACACAGCGAGCGCATCCGGGATGGAGTGATTGACGGCCACGAACTCGCACTCGAAGGGGCCAAGCTTCTGGACGTCACCCTCCTTGACCGTGATCGTGGTGGGGCGGATGCGGTGCTCCTTGAGTTTCGCCTCCACGAAGGCGAGGCAGAGCTCGGAGCCGTAGATAGGAATGTTCTGGCGCATACGCAACACGTATGGGACAGCCCCGATGTGGTCCTCGTGACCGTGAGTCAGGACGATGGCAATGACGTCATCAATCCGGTCCTTGATGTGGTTGATGTCCGGGAGGATCAGGTCCACTCCCGGGTGATTGTCCTCGGGGAAGAGAACGCCGGCGTCAACGATGAGGAGCTTGCCGGCGATCTCGAAGACGGTCATGTTGCGACCGACCTCGCCGAGCCCGCCGAGCGGGATGACGCGAAGGGTGTTCTTGGGCAGTGTGGGGGGCTTGGCCATGCCAGGATGCGGGTGACTCACGGTGCCAGTCTACTGACACGCATCGTGAACGCAGTAGGCGCACTCCATTTCCTCCGCTATTTACAAGTGGTACGGTAGTACTATCTTTGGCAAGGGTGCAATTGACGAGAGGTCACCATGACCCACGAGGAACTCGTTCGCAAGAACGATCGGCTGGCAAGTGCCCTGCGCGCCACACGCCAAGAGCTCGCCACCGTCCAGGAGCAGGTGCGCCAGCTTTCCACTACTCCCAACACTTTCGGTGTCATCGTCCGCGTGAATCTCCAGGCTCGCACCGCAGATGTTCTCATGAGCGGGCGGAAGGTGCGTTGCGCCATTTCAGAGGCGGTCGCCGCCGCCTCCCTCTTCCCGGGCCGCGAAGTGATCCTCAACGATCACATGAGCATCGTCAGCACATCGGACTTCGACGATATCGGCGACATCGTGCCGGTGACCGACTTCCTGCCACATGGGCGGATCGCCGTGCAGGTGCGTGACGGCGAGGAGCGGGTGGTGCGACTCGCCGAGAGTCTGCTGGACCCCGCAGGCAACGCCAAGGTTCGGCCTGGCGACCTCGTTCGCGCCGATCTCCGAGGAGGGTTCGCATACGAGGCGATCGAGCGTGCGGATACCGAAGAGTTGATGCTCGAGGAGGTACCTGACGTCAGTTATGCGGACATTGGCGGATTGGGACCGCAGATCGCTCAGATCAAGGACTCTATCGAGCTACCCTTTCTCCATCCCGATCACTATCGCGCCCACCGTCTCAATCCGCCGCGCGGCGTGATGCTTTACGGTCCTCCTGGTTGCGGCAAGACACTGATCGCCAAGGCGGTCGCCACATCCCTCGCACAGTCTGCCGCCGAGCTCAATCCGGGCGCAGAGGCGCGCTCCTACTTCATCTCGGTCAAGGGGCCCGAGTTGCTCACGAAATACGTGGGCGAAACCGAGCGCCAGATCCGCAAGATCTTCTACCGTGCGCGCCAGCGTGCACGAGCGGGCCTTCCCGTGGTGGTGTTCTTCGACGAGATGGACTCACTGTTCCGCACGCGAGGCACCGGCCGCTCCTCCGATGTTGAGACCACGGTTGTCCCTCAGTTGCTCGCCGAGATCGACGGCGTCGAGTCGCTCGGCAACGTGGTGGTCATCGGCGCCACCAACCGCGAGGACATGATCGACCCGGCGATCGTGCGGCCGGGCCGTCTCGACGTGAAGATTCGGATCTCGCGCCCCGATCGCGGAGGCGCTGCGGACATCCTTTCCAAGTACCTGATTCCGGAGCTCCCTCTGGACGGGGACGAGGTGGCCGCGGCAGGCTCTCGGGAGTCCGCCGTCGCCGCGCTCATCGAGGGAGTCGTCGATGCGCTGTACACGGAAAGCCCCGAAACCGTCTACGTGGAGGCAACCTATGACTCGGGCGAGACGGAGATCTTCCACGTCCACAGCTTCGCCTCCGGGGCGATGCTCGCGAACATTATCGACCGGGCGAAGAAGTACTCAATCAAGGATCAGCTGCGCGGCCTGCCCGGCGGAATCTCCCGCGCCCACTTGGCCCGCGCCGTCGCCGCCGAGATCCGGGAGAACGCCGATCTACCCTCCGCCGGATCCCCCGATGAGTGGGCGCGAGTCAGCGGGCGGCGCGGCGCAAGAATCACTCACCTCAGAACGCTGAGATAGCGATCATGTCCGTCAGGCGCATCATGGGGATCGAGACCGAGTATGGCGTCTCCGCGCTCGACTCTCCGGAGGTCTCAGTAGAGGACCTCTCCCGTCAGCTCGTCGACGCGTACGGCGCCGCCTGCAGGAAGCTAGGGCACGAGGACGACGTGGCGTGGGACTTCGGCGGAGAGGAGCCCCTGGATGCGACGAACCTGCCCCTGGGCGAGCCAGCTCCCAACGAATCCACCTCGCGCGCCATGGGCTTCCTGAGCGGCGCGCGGCACCCACAGGATGTCGCAGTCCTCACCACCCTGGAGCGCTCGTGGCAACGCGGCACGTCCAAGGTGCTGCGCAACGGTGCGCGCCTCTACGTGGACCACGCACACCCCGAGTATGCGGCGCCGGAGTCAAGCAGCCCCTGGGGTGCCGTTCGATTCGACCGTGCGGGAGAGGCAGTGATGCGCCGTGCGATGGCGCACGCCGCAGCAGAGGATGGCCCAAGTCCGGTGGTCTTCAAGAACAATGTGGATGGCAAGGGCGCCGCGTACGGGTGCCACGAGAATTACCTGACGGAGAGGCGCGTTCCGTTCGAGGACCTGCTCGAGGTCCTCGTACCGTTCCTCGTGACGCGTCCCGTGCTGGTTGGCGCTGGGCGCGTAGGAATCGGGCCCACCTCCGAGGAGCCCGGATTCCAGATCTCTCAGCGCGCCGATTACCTCGAGACCATCGTGGGACCCCACACCACGTATCAGCGGCCAATCGTGAACACCCGGGACGAGCCGCACGCCGAGCCGCGCGACTACCGCCGCCTCCACGTGATCGGTGGCGACGCGAATTGTGCCCCGGCCTCGAGCCTTCTCAAGCTCGGCATCACCTCGCTCGTCCTGTGGATCCTTGAGAACCATGGAGTGCCAGACGAGTGGCGCGCGCTGCGCCTCGCGGATCCGCTGGCCGCCGCGCGTACGGCGTCACGGGATCTGACGATGTCCACGCCGCTCGAACTCGCGGACGGACGGGCTCTCACGGCGCTCCAGATACAGCAGGCATTCCACGACGCCACGCACCGCCATGTGATCAAAGAGGCACCTCGCCTGGGTGGCCACTCGCCCGATGTCGAGACCCTCGACATGATGGAGAGGTGGAGCGACACGATTGCGCTCCTCTCCCAAGGTTGGGCACGCGCCGTCGGGACCGTGGAATGGGCCACCAAACTAGCGCTCCTCAACGCCCTGCGGCACCGGGACGGGCTCGGCTGGGACTCGCCGAGCCTGGCCGCGATGGATCTCCAGTGGGCGGAAGTGCGCCCCGACCGTTCGCTCTCGCGCCGCCTTCTCGACCGCGGAACGCTGGAGGCGGTGACACCTCCCGAATGGGTTGAGGCCGCGGAGTTCGAACCTCCCGCACGCACACGCGCCTGGTTCCGTGGGGAGCTAATCCGGCGCTTCCCCAACCAGGTGTATTCGGCCTCGTGGCACTCTGTCGTCGTCGAACCGGCACCGGACCGCATGGTGCGCATTCCCATGACGGAACCCCGCGGCGGCACCCGCGCGCACCTCGCCGCGACCCTTGATTCCTGCCGATCGATGAGCGAACTCGTCGATGCACTCGCGACTCGGCCCCGCGAAGCTGACGAACAGAGAGGAGAACCTGCATGATGGAGAGCCAGATTCACCGCACACGAGTGGGAGGCGGAGGGGATGACGCCGAGGCGGCGGCCCCCGCTCCGGCGCCCGCCGCAGAGCAGGACTTCACCGCGGTCCTGAACGAAATCGACGACATCCTGGAAGAGAACGCCCTCGCATTCGTGCAGGGCTTCATCCAGGAAGGCGGCGAGTGACCGGCGCTAGTCAGGGTGTCCGAATCCTCGGACTGG
>JAKDIE010000179.1 GCA_030450655.1 Ruaniaceae bacterium | reverse complement strand
GGTGGTCGCGGGCGGCTACCCTGGGGCTGGTGGGCTCGGCGGCAAGCGGGAGTACATGCGCTTCCTCTCGGCGGGCATCGCCGGTGGGCCCAAGCAGAAGAAGGCCCTCATCGGCGGAACCCTGGCCGCCACCCCACTCTCGTGCGTGGCCGGATACCACGCCCTGTGCGAGATGGAACGCACCAACGCCCCCCAGAAGGCCGGCGAAATGGGCGATCTTCTCACTGCGGGCCTGCAACGCCTCATCGCGAAGTACGATCTCCCGTTCGTAGCGTTCAACCAAGGATCCGTGTGCCACTTGGAGACCGTGGGAACGCTGCACTTCTCCATCAATTGGAGCCGCCCTTGGACGATCCCGGGGGTTCTCTCGGCAACGTCCGTGCGCAAGGCGGAGATGGAACACATGGGCGCCGCCTACATGGCCGAAGGGATCGTCTCCCTCGCGGGCAGCCGCCTCTACACGAGCGCCGCGTACACCCCTGAGATGATCGACGACGCCCTGGCTGGCTTCGAGAGGGTCTTCCAGAACGTCGTTCCGCTCACGGCCACCGACTAGCACCCGATCGGAGCCCACACATGAACGAGACTGAGGCCAGGAACGCCGTCGTCGCCGCAGGCAAACGCCTAGTCGAAATCGGGCTCATCGCTCGTACGTGGGGGAACGTAAGCGCCCGCATCAGCGACACCCATTTCGTGATCACGCCATCGGGGCGGGAGTATCTTTCGCTCACGCCCGAGGAGATCGTGCCGGTTGCGATCGCGGATCGCAGCCACACGGGACCCATCAAGCCGTCCGGGGAGCGCGGCGTCCACGCCGAGATCTACCGGGCCCACCCCCACGTCAACTTCGTGATTCACACGCACCAGGAGATGGCATCGATCGTGGCTTCCACCTCGACCGATTCGATCCCCGCCGGCGAACGCTACCCGGAACTTGGCGAGCGCGTGCTCTGCTCAGACTATGCGCTGCCCAGTACCAAGGCGATCCGGGAGAACGTGGCGAAGGCCGCCCGCGCCTCCACGGGGAACGCCATCATCATGAAGAACCACGGGGCCGTGGTCTACGGGGAAGATTCCGAACAGGCCTTCGCCGCGGCCGAATCGCTTGAGGTTCTCTGCAGGGAGACCATCCGGGCGCGCTTCCTCGGCGGCACGAGCATCGGATCCGGGGACGACGACGCCATGCGCCGCCGCGCGCTCTCCCGCATCGTGCCCCCCGGTCACGAATCACACCTCGCGTTCGCATGGCCGCACCACAGCAGTGAGCGCACGCCCGGGGGCTTCGTCCTGCACACGGAGGATGGGGAACTGCCCGTCCCCTTCGCCCAGTTGGCCGGCACCCTCTCGCCTGAGGCGCATCTTCACCGCGAGATCTACCTCGCGCAACCGAAGATCTCGCATGTGGAGTACGTGGCCGATCCGGACGTCGTCGGCGTATCCACGGCGCACGTGAAGCTGCGGCCCCTCATCGATGACTTCGCGCAGATCGTTGGGCCAACCGTGAAGACGGCCACCGCACCGCGCGAGGTCGCGAAGGCACTGAAGTCCGCATCCGCAGTCCTGCTCGCATCCTCGGGCGCGTACTGTGTGGGGGGTTCCCGCTCGGACGCGGACGCCGTGAGGATGATCCTCGTGAAGAACTGCAGGGCGTTGCTGTATGGGGCATTCCTCGGTGAGCTCACACCCATCAGTCCGCTGGATTCTATCCTCATGCGCGTGGTCTACCTGAAGTCGTACTCGCAACAAATCAGCAGCAACGTGTGAAGCCGGCGAGGATGGTGACGCCATGAGCACTCTGATCGTCACCTGCGACGTCGGCACCAGCGGAATCAAGACCTGTCTGTACGAGGTCGGGGCGAAAATCACGCTCGTGGCGGCAGCAACGGCCACCTACGCGCTCTACATCGACGAGTTCAATGCTGAGCAGGACCCGCTCGAGTTGTGGCAGGCAATGTGCCGCACCACCCGGGAGGTCTTGGAGGCCAGCGGGTGTGATCCTTCGGACGTGCGGGGCGTCTCGTTCTGCTCACAGATGCAGTCCCTCGTGCTGGTCGATCGGGCCGGGGATCCCGTGCGCCGCACCATGAGCTACATGGATCAGCGCGCCACCGAGGAGTACCGTAAAGGCATCGGGCGCGGGCTGAAGGTCTCCGGGCTGAATGTTCGCAAGCTACTGCGCTCGTTACATCTCACGGGGGCCGTCCCGGCGAGCGTGAAGGATCCCATCTGGAAGTACCAGTGGGTTCGCCGTCACGAGCCCGCGGTGTTCGCCCGCGCACACAAGTGGCTGGACATCAAGGAATTCCTGATTCTGAAGTGCACCGGCGAGTTCGTGATGACGCACGATAGCGCCTTTGCGACTCTCCTGTACGATTCCGATCGGGCCGGATTCAGCGCGGAGATGTGCAGGATGTTCGACGTCGAGATGCGGCACCTTCCACGGATTATCGCCACCACCGATCAGGTTGGTCCGCTTCGCGCCGAGGCCGCCGCGCTGCTGGGCCTGCCCCCCGGCACGCCCGTCTTTGGCGGAGGAGGCGATGCCTCTCTCATCGGCGTGGGTGCGGGCAGCGCCCATGAAGGCGATACCCACATCTATCTGGGCACCTCCGGCTGGGTCTCGACGGTGGTCCGGAAGCGCACCATCGATCTGACCTCCATGATCGCCTCCATCGTGGGAGCCGATGCGGGCGTCTACAACTACTTCGCCGAGTTGGAGACGGCCGGGAAGTGCCTGGAATGGGTGCGTGATCACCTCGCGCTCGACGAGATCAACATCTTCCTTCAGCAGGCAACGGTGGCGGATAGCCCTGGCGCGATCGCCGAGAGCCTGTACAGCTTCATGCTGCGCGAGATCAAGGATATCCCCGCGGGAAGCAATGGGGTGATCTTCACCCCCTGGTTGCATGGCAATCGCTGCCCGTTCGAGGATCCGAATGCAGCAGGCATCTTCTTCAACATTCGCCTCGATACGGGCAAGCGCGATCTGATTCACGCGGTGGTCGAGGGAATCTGCTACCACCTGCGCTGGCAACTGGAGTCCCAGCAACGCAAGGTCGCCACCTCCCCCACCATCCGCTTTGTCGGTGGCGGGGCGTTGGCCCCCACCACGTGCCAAACCTTGGCGGACATTCTCGGAACCGAGGTGCAGACTGTTAGCGATCCGCAGAACGTGGGAGCATTGGGCGCCGCCATCACGGTGGGAGTCGGGCTCGGCCTTCTCACGTCCATCGAGGATTCGAGCTCATTGGTCGAGGTCGATTCCACCTACCAGCCGGATCCATCCACCCGCGCTGTGCACGAGCGGAATTTCGGTGTCTTCAAGTCGCTCTACACGAACAACAAGAAGTCGTTCAGCATCCTCGCGGGCGGCAGCCCCCAAAGGGTCGACGCGTGACGGCGCGCGCGAACGCGGCACCAGGAAGGCATTCACAATGATCGTCTCCGAGACCACGTCTCGATACCGCTGGGTGGTGCTGTTCGCGGTGTTCCCCATGATCGTCTCCAACGAGATTATGTGGCTCTCGATCGCACCCGTCTCAAGCATGGCGCAGGAATTCTACGGAGTCGGGGCGGCTCGCATCGACATTCTCTCCATCAGTTTCATGCTGATGTTCATCCTCTTCTCGGTTCCCGCATCCTGGGTGATCGATCGCTTTGGGTTCCGCACATCGCTCATCATCGGCGCTCTGCTCACGGCAATCTTCGGAATGGTGCGCGCGGGATTCGCGGACAACTTCACCATCGTCCTCATCTCGCAGTTCCTGATCGCTATCGGCCAACCATTCCTGCTGAATATCTCCACCAAGGTGCCGGCCAACTGGTTCCCGATCACTGAACGCTCCACGGCAGCGGGAATCCTCACGATGGCGCAATATGTGGGCTTCGCCGTCCCGATGCTCCTTTCACCGCTCTTGGCGGAGAGCATGGGGATTCCTCACATGCTGTGGATTTACGCCATCATCGCCGCGGTGGCGGCGCTCGTCTCCATCGGGTTGACGCGGGAGCGTCCAGCCATTGCCCCACCTGGTCCGGTGCCCGCCGAACAGGTGATCAGCCTGGCGTCGATCCGGCAACTGCTACGTAACGGACCCTACGTTCTGGTGCTCATCGTGTGCTTCGTCTCGATCGGCGTCTTCAACACAATCTTGACGGTGTTGGAGTCGATCCTGCTGCCGCGAGGCATCACGTCGGCAGAGGCGGGTGTGATCGGCGCAGTCTTCGTCTTGGCGGGAGTCGTG
>JAKDIE010000178.1 GCA_030450655.1 Ruaniaceae bacterium | reverse complement strand
CTCGCCCACCTGCGTGAGCGCGCCGCCCACCTCATCACGAAGAACTGCACCGTGGGACGCACCCTGCGGGCCGGGGCCGACTACGCCGTGACCATCGATCCAACCCGCTGACCCACGTAGAATCGGCGCATGGTGAACACGGCGTACGAGGATCTGCTGCGCGATGTGCTGGCGAACGGCACCGAGAAGTCCGATCGCACAGGCACCGGCACGCTCTCCCGGTTCGGCGCGCAGCTACGATTCGATCTCTCTGAGGGCTTCCCGCTCATCACCACCAAGCGCGTCCACATGAAATCGATCGTGCACGAGCTCCTGTGGTTCCTGCGCGGCGACTCGAACGTTGCGTACCTGCAGGAGAACGGGGTGCGCATCTGGAACGAATGGGCGGACGACGACGGCGAACTCGGCCCCGTCTACGGCGTCCAGTGGCGCTCGTGGCCCACGCCCGGAGGCGGCCACATCGACCAGATCGCGCAGGTCCTCGAGCAGATCCGCGCCAACCCCGATTCGCGGCGCCTGATCGTCTCGGCGTGGAACGTGGCGCAACTCGACGAGATGGCGCTCATGCCGTGCCACGCCCTCTTCCAGTTCTACGTGGCCGATGGCAGGCTCTCCTGCCAGCTCTATCAGCGCAGCGCGGACCTCTTCCTCGGGGTCCCCTTCAACATCGCCTCGTACGCGCTACTCACACACATGGTGGCGCAGCAAACCGGGCTGGGGGTGGGCGATTTCGTGTGGACCGGCGGCGACTGCCACATCTACACGAATCACCTCGACGCCGTGCGCACACAGCTCGCGCGCGAGGCGTACGCCTTCCCGGAGCTGCGGCTCACGAAGGCCCCGAGCATCTTCGAGTACACGTACGACGACGTCGAGGTGGCGGGCTACCAGCACCACCCCACCATTTCCGCGCCCATCGCGGTTTAGGAACTCCAGGAGCACGAATGATCTCGATGATCTACGCCCAAACGCCCGAGCGAGTGATCGCCGCAGGCGGCGTGATGCCGTGGCACGTCCCGGAGGATCTTGCCTACTTCCGCCGCATGACCACCGGAAAGACCCTACTCATGGGGCGCACCACCTGGGAGGCACTCGAGCCCGCGTTCCGGCCCCTGCCCGGGCGGCGCAACATCGTGCTCACGCGCAACGCCGAGTATGTGGCGGATGGCGCCGAGGTGGCGCACACCCTCGAGGACGGGCTGCGCGCGGACGGGAACGTGTGGGTGATCGGCGGCGGGCAGCTCTACGCGGCTGCACTGCCGTACGCGGCGCGCGTGTTCGTCACCGAGATCGAAACCACGGCCCCCGGAGACACACTCGCACCCGAGCTCCCCGCTGGTGAGGTGCGGTACGGGCCGTGGGAGGTCTCGTCGTCGGGCCTGCGCTACCGGTTCGGCATCTGGGAGAACCCCGCAACTCTCGCCGTGTAGAAAATAGCTGGACTGCGCCCGCCCCCTCCCCCTAGTCTCGAAGGCACGCGCTTCAATCGGAGAGCGCAGCACCACAGGAAGGAGGGAGTGCGATGATGAAAAAGAAGTCAACGATGGGCACGCGAACCGGCAAGACCGCCAAGGATTCGCCCAAGGCAATCAAGCCCGCACAAGCTCGTGTGGTTCCGCCGAAGACCTCGGGACGCCGGGGCAACCGCTAACGGTTCGGCACCACACACTGCACCGTCCCAGGCGCTGACGCGCCGCCAGTCTCCCTGAAGGAAACATCATGCCTATTTTTTCGCGCCATCAGCGCAGGCGTGAGACGCAGCCGGAGCACGATATTCGCAGGCATCACACGCACCACTCTCGTAGTGTGGGCGATCGCCTGATCGAGCGTTCCGAGAAGGACACGCTCGAGTACCTGAAGCTCCACATGCCGTTCTCACGCTAGTCACAAGACCGAGGGGCCCGCATCTCATCATCCGATGGGTGCGGGCCTCTGTGCTGTGCGGAAAGATCGGTCCTAACGACGGGACCACGGCTCCTCACTGCCCACTAAGATTGGACGCGTGAACCCCCTCCACGACGTTGTTGGACTGTTCACCCGTTTGACACCTGCGGCTGGCCCCCGAAAGGACACGCAATGAAGGCTTCAACTCTCGCGGATCGGCTGCGGGACGGTTCGCTCGATCCTCGCCTTGCCGAGATCTATTTCGCCGACGGCGTGGGGGCGGCTCGCGCGCGCCTCCTCCAGTTGGTTGCACGGTACGAGGAGGCTGCCCTGGGGGCTGAGGCCACGCTCGTGACGGCGGCCGGCCGCACCGAGATGGGCGGGAACCATACGGACCATCAGCACGGCCGCGTGCTTGCGGCGTCCGTCTCGCTCGACACCGTGGCGTGCGGCGGGGAGGACGGTTCGCACGAGATCCGCGTCCTTTCCGAGGGCTACCCGGACGTGGTCGTCGATCTTGGACGTCTCGACCCGATCCCAGGCGAAGAGGGTGATGCCACTGCTATCGTGCGGGGCATCGCGCGCGCCATGGTGGATCGCGGCTTCGAGATCCGCGGCGCCACGATGGTCACCTCGTCCGCTGTTCCGGGCGGCTCGGGCCTGTCCAGTTCGGCGGCCTTCGAGATTCTCGTGGGGAACATGCTGAACCATCTCTTCTGCGGGGATTCGCTCACGCCCGTGGAACTCGCCCAGATCGGCAAGTACGCCGAGAACGTCTTCTTCGGCAAGCCGAGCGGGCTGCTCGATCAGATGGCCTGCTCGATCGGCGGGGTGGTCAGCATCGACTTCGCGGATCCCGAGACCCCCGTGTGGGACGCGGTCGATTTTGATCTCGCCGCGCAGGGCCACGTGCTGTGCATCATCGACTCGGGCGCGGATCACGCGGACCTCACCCACGAGTACGCGGCGATCGTGGACGAGATGGCCGCGGTGGCCGCACACTTCGGGGCAACCCACCTGCGGGACGTATCCCCGGGCGCGTTCTGGGACGATCTCGCCGGAGCGCGCGCCGCCTCGAACGATCGCGCCGTGCTGCGTGCCATCCACTTCTTCGACGACGACGCACGCGTGCCCCAGCAGGCGCAGGCCCTCAGTGAGGGTCGCTTCGCGGACTTCCTTGCGCTCGTGAACGAGTCCGGGATCTCCTCCGCCACACACCTGCAGAACGTGAGCTCCACCGAGACCCCCTGGAGCCAGGCAGTAGCCGTGACGATCGCGCTGGCCACGCACCTGCTCGCCGGGCGTGGCGCGGTGCGCGTGCACGGCGGCGGCTTCGCGGGAACCGTGCAGGCGTGGGTTCCCACCGAGCTGGCTGCCGGCTTCGTGGCGGGCATCGACGCCGTGCTCGGGGACGGCGCCTGCGACGTGGTCACTATCCGGCCCGTCGGAGGGGCGGTGATCGTATGAGCACCACGATCAGCGGTCAGATCAACGCTCTGGTGGACTACGCGCTCGAGCGCGGGCTCATCGAGCCTGCGGATCGCATTTGGGCGGTCAACTCCCTGCTCGAGGTCCTGAAACTGGACTCGTTCGCGGAGGGTGGGAGCGCCGTCGGGCAGCAGGAACTCCACGAGATCCTCGACGCGCTCGTGGATGACGCCGCCGCGCGCGGGCTCCTCGATGGTGATTCAGTGGGGGCGCGGGACCTCTTCGATACGGCGCTGATGGGCCGCCTCACGCCGGCGCCGCGTGAGGTCCACGCGAAGTTCGCCGCCCTGTACGAGGCGGACCCGGAATCGGCCACGGATTGGTACTACCGGCTCAGCCAGGACACGAACTACATTCGCCGCGATCGGATGGCGAAGGACGTGGCGTGGCAGTCCGAGACCGAGTACGGATTGCTCGATATCACGATCAATCTCGCGAAGCCGGAGAAGGATCCGCGGGCGATCGCGGCAGCGCGCTCGCTGCCGGCCGGCGGCTACCCGCTGTGCCTGCTGTGCGCCGAGAACGAGGGGTACGCGGGGCGCCTGAATCACCCGGCGCGGCAGAACCACCGCACGGTTCCCGTGACGATCAATAGCAGCCCGTGGTTCGTGCAGTACTCGCCGTACGTGTATTACAACGAGCACTCGATCGTGTTTAACGCCGAGCACACGCCCATGCAGATTGATCGCGCGGCGTTCGCCAAACTCCTCGACTTCGTGGGCCAGTATCCGCACTACTTCGTGGGTTCGAACGCGGATCTTCCCATCGTGGGCGGCTCGATCCTCGCGCACGATCACTTCCAGGGCGGGCGCTTCGAGTTCGCCATGGAGCGCGCCCCTGTGGAGCGGCCGGTCGAGATCGAGGGCTTCGAGGGCGTG
>JAKDIE010000177.1 GCA_030450655.1 Ruaniaceae bacterium | reverse complement strand
AGGCGATGGTGTGGTTCGAGTGGCCCTGAGCCATGAGCGCGAGGACATCGGACTCGCGTTCGGTGAGGCGCGAGAGGCGGGAATCGCGGCCACGTCGCGTGAGGAGTTGTGCCACGACCTCCGGGTCAAGCACCGTGCCGCCACTGCCAACCGTTGTGACGGACTCAAGGAACTCCTCCACATCGGCCACGCGATCCTTCAGGAGGTAGCCGAGTCCGCCAGTGTTGGTCGCGATGAGATCCGTGGCGTACCGCTCCTCGACGTACTGGCTGAGCACGAGCACGGCGAGATCGGGGTGCGTGGCGCGCAGGCGAAGTGCCGCGCGCACGCCCTCGTCCGTGAAACTCGGAGGGAGCCGCACGTCAAGAATCGCCAGTTCCGGCTTGGTCTCGATCACCGTGACCTCCACCTGCGTGGCGTCCGGCAGAGCGGCGACCACCTCGTGCCCGGCGTCCGCGAGGAGCCTGCTGATCCCCTCGCGCAGGAGGACCGAGTCTTCGACGATCAGGATGCGCATGGGATGCTCACCTCGATTGTGGTGGGGCCGCCCACAGGGCTGATCACGTACATGGATCCACCCGCCGCAGCCACGCGGTTGGCGACTCCATCGATGCCGCCACCCGGCACGCGGTGTGCGCCGCCAGCGCCGTCATCTTCGATGCGCGCCCAGATCGTGCCGCCCGGGCGTTGCAGAAGCGTGACCCGGCACCCTGTTGCGCCGGAGTGCTTCGCGGCGTTCGTGAGCGCCTCGGAGACCGCGAAGTACATCGCCGCCTCCGCGGCCTCGGCGCAGCGGCCAGGGAGTGTGACATCGAGCTGCACAGGGATGTGCGAGCGCGCGGCCACTGCCGAGAGTGCGGCGTCGAGGCCCCGATCGGCGAGAACCGCCGGATGGATGCCACGCGCCAGTTGGCGCAGCTCGGTGATCGCTGCCTTCGTGGAGGCGTGTGCTTCATCGATCAGCGCGGCCGCGGCCGCGGGATCACTATCGAGCTTCCCCCGAGCCATCCCGAGCGTGATCCCCACAGAAACGAGACGGGGCTGGACGCCGTCGTGCAGATCTCGCTCGATCCGCGTGCGCTCCACCTCTGCGGCACGCATCGCCTCGTCCCGGCGCTGCACGGATTCCGCGGCCTGTGCGGCGAACTCGGCCTCGCGGCTCGGGGCGAGCAACTGCTCGGACACGTACCGATGCACGAGAGTGAGGAGCCACACGATCGAAAGTCCAACGAGCACGATCGCGATGCCGACGCCGATCGCTCCGGGACGGCTGAGAGCGAAGTCGAGCCACGAGATCTGGTAGGACTGAGCGCCACCGCGCGCGGCGCTCATCGAGAGGACTAGTCCCGAGAGGGCGAACTGCCAGGTGACGAGCGAAACCAGGCCCAGGAGAGTTGCCACGAGAAGGTGCAGGAGTGCGCGCAGGTTGGCGCGATCGTAGAACTGCTTGAGAACGGTGTGGGGGACACGCAACCAATCGGTGCGGTGCGAGCTGGGCATGGCGCGGCGCGGCAGATCCAGACCATACAGGCCGGCCACGCGGGTTTCCTCGGTCCACGCCGCCGCCCAGATCAGGAGCGCGGCCAGCGCGAGAATCAGGAGGCCGATTCCGAGCACGGGAACGAGGCCAATCCCCACCGCGATCAGCGAGAGCAGGATCGCGAAAATGAAGGGACCGATAAATCCCACGACGACGAGCTGGGCCGCCGTGGCAAGTGTGCTACCGAGTTTTTTCATCATACGAGTAACGGTAGTGGGGCGGATCAGGCGTCAACACCCGGCCAGCCGGAGCGCCTGTGGGGGATATCCCCCGGGGGCTCTCACCCCGTGGTTCGACTCACGGGCCGGGCGTGGATAGAATCGGTGAGCCACATGCGCGGGTGTAGCTCAATGGTAGAGCCTCAGCCTTCCAAGCTGATGGTGCGGGTTCGATCCCCGTCACCCGCTCTGATTCCTCCATCATCGTCTACCCCTGGAGAAGCTGAACTGTGAAGAGCGCCGTCGAGAACCTCGAGCCCACACGCGTCAAGGTGACTGTTGAGGTCCCCATTGAGGAACTGAAAGCGAGCATCGACGCCGCGTACCGGGAGGTTGCCTCCCAGGTCAACATCCCGGGCTTCCGCAAGGGCAAGGTGCCCCCGCGCGTGATCGATCAGCGCGTGGGCCGCGCCGCCGTGATCGAGCAGGCAGTCAACGCTGCGCTGCCCAACTTCTACCGTGACGCGATGGTGGAGACAACCTCAAGGCGCTCGGCCAGCCCGATGTCAACGTCACCGAGGTGCCCGCGATGAGCGGCCCGCTCGGCGGCCAGCTCGTGTTCGAGGCCGAGGTGGATGTGCGCCCCGAGATCGCGCTGCCCTCCCTGAAGGGCATCGCCCTCGAGGTGGACCCGATCGCAGTGACGGACGACGACGTGGACGAGCGCCTCGCCGATCTGCGCGGCCGCTTCGGTACCCTGAGCCCCGTGGAGCGCGCGGCCGAGGACGGCGACTTCGTGGTGATCGATCTGACCGCCCGCAGCAACGGCGAGGAGATCGAATCCGTCCAGGGCATCTCCTACGAAATTGGCTCCGGCAACATGATCGAGGGCCTCGACGAGGCGCTGAAGGGCACCTCCGCTGGCGACACCTCCACGTTCACCACCTCGCTGGCCGGTGACCACGCTGGAGAGGACGCCGAGGTCACCGTTGTGCTCACCGAGGTGAAGGTGCGTGAGCTGCCGGAGGCTGACGACGAGTTCGCTCAGCTGGCCTCCGAGTTCGACACCATCGACGAGCTGCGCCTCGATCTGCGCGCTGCGGTACTGAAGGACAAGTCCGAAGGACAGGCGGTCATCGCCCGCCAGAAGCTCATGGAGCACCTCCGCACGGTGGTGGAGATTCCCCTCTCCGAGCGCCTGATTGACGCCGAGGTGGCCGATCACCTCCAGCGTGAGGGCAAGGAGCCCGACGACGAGCACGGCACCGAGGTCCGTGAGGACACGAAGAAGGCCATGTTCGAGCAGCTGCTCCTCGACGAGCTCGCCGAGCGCACCAAGGTCGAGGTTTCGCAGGACGAGCTCCTGCAGTTCCTCTTCGGCACCGCCCAGCAGTACGGCATGGACCCCTCACAGTTCATCACTGCTGCCGATCAGAACGGCCAGATCCCCGCATTCGTGGGCGAGCTTGCACGCAACAAGTCGATCGCCGTGGCGCTGCGCCGGGTGACCGTCACGGACACCGCCGGCAACGTCGTCGACCTCTCGGAATACCTTGGTGAGGACACCGAGGCGGAGGCTCAGGCCGCCGTCGAGATGGAAGAGGCTGCCGCGGCGCCCGCCACGAAGGCCGCGCCAGAGGCTACGGACGCCGTCGCAGAAGATGCCCCGGCAGAGGCTGCCCCGGTAGAGGAGAAGCCGAAGAAGAAGGCCCCGGCCAAGAAGGCAAAGAAGGACGAGGCCGAGGCGTAACCTGCGCCCACAGCGAAAACCGCCATATCCGGGAAGGTTCCTCCTTCCGGCCGCGTTACTGTGCCTGTATTCAACGATCAGAGGAGTGACATGACGCTCGCGGAAATGAAGGGTGAGGGCACCCCCCTCAACCTGACCGATTCGATCTACAACCGGCTACTCCGGGAGCGGATCATTTGGCTTGGTTCGGAGGTGCGCGACGAGAACTCGAACGCTATCTGCGCCCAGATGCTCCTGCTCGCGGCAGAGGATCCGGACCGGGACATTTACCTGTACATCAACTCGCCCGGCGGTTCGATCACCGCTGGCATGGCGATCTACGACACCATGCAGTACATCAAGCCGGATGTGGCGACCGTGGCGACGGGGCTCGCCGCCTCGATGGGGCAGTTCCTGCTTTCGTCCGGTGCGAAGGGCAAGCGTTACGCCACGCCCCACGCCCGCATCATGATGCACCAGCCGTCCGGCGGCATCGGTGGAACGGTGACGGATATCCGCATCAACGCCCAGCTCATCCTGGACATGAAGCGGGTGCTCGCCGAACTCACGGCCGAGCAGACCGGCAAGACCTTCGAAGAGATTAACTCCGACGCCGATCGCGACCGTTGGTTCTCGGCCGTCGATGCCAAGGAGTACGGATTCATTGACCAGGTCGTCACCCACGCGGCCTCCGTCACCGGATCGGGTGGGCTGTGAAGGAAATTGCCATGAACCAGTTTGGACGTCCCGCCAACGTGCCCGCCCAGTCCCGCTACGTGCTGCCTCAGTTCGAGGAGCGCACGGCCTACGGCTTCAAACGGCAG
>JAKDIE010000176.1 GCA_030450655.1 Ruaniaceae bacterium | reverse complement strand
CCGCGCTGGACACGGACAACGCGCTGAAGTCCAAGATTCTGCCGCTCGCCACCGTGGTCACGCCGAACGTCTTCGAAGCGGGCGCGCTCTCCGGCCTCGAGATCGCCACGCTCGACGATCTCAAGGCCGCGGCGAAGGTGATCCACGAACTCGGCGTGCCTTACGTGGTGGCCAAGGGCGGGGCGGTGCTACCGGGCGATGACGCCGTGGATGTGCTCTACGACGGCGAGACCTTCACCGAGTTCCGCGCCCCGAAGCTCGGCGAGCGGTACGTCTCCGGCGCAGGGTGCACGCTGGCCGCCGCGATCACCGCCGAGCTTGCCAAGGGCGCGGAGGTGGTGGAGGCGGTGCGGATCGCCAAGGCCATGGTGACGCACGCGATCAAGCACCGCGTCACGCCGCACACCCCGTTCGACGAGGTCTACCAGGGCGGCTTCAGCGCCTCGCGCGCAGGCGATTGCTCCTAAGGGCGGACGCCTGCGCCCACTCTCGCTCTGCGACCAACGCCCCTCTCATTCTGCGCGGAGACGTAGCCGTAACGCAGAATCAAGGCACAGGGTCCTCACCCAGCTGAGGCGACTGGATCCAGCGACTGGCGCGCAGGATGACAAAGGGTTGGAACCGCAGGACGACGCCTACGCCCCCGCGATGAGCTTCTCCGTGAGGTGACTCGGGGCCGGCTCGTGCGCGAGGTATTCGCGCGTGAACGAGCCCGTGCCGCGCGCGATGGACCGCAACGCGGTGGCGTAGCGGATCAGCTCGAACGCCGGAACGTCCGCCGTGACCTTGGTGCGCCCGGCTCCGAGTTGCTCGGTGCCCGTTACCCGCCCGCGCCGAGTGGACAGATCCGACATGACGGCGCCCACGAAATCGTCGTCGGCCACCACCTCCACCTTGTCCACAGGCTCGAGGAGCGCCACGCCCCCCTTCTTCGCCGCCTCCTGCAAGGCGAGAGCGCCAGCCATCTGGAATGCGGCGTCGGAGGAATCAACCGCGTGCGCCTTGCCGTGGTACAGCGTGGCCCGGATATCCACCATCGGGTAGCCGGTGATGCCCCTGGCCATCTGGCTGGCGAGACCCTTCTCCACAGACGGAATGAACTGGCGCGGCACGGCGCCACCCACCACCTCATCCACGAACTCGAAGCCGCCACCCTGCGGCAGCGGGGCGAAACGCATATGGACGACGGCGTACTGGCCGTGCCCGCCCGACTGCTTCACATGGCGGCCCAACACATCCGCTTCACCCTGGAGTGATTCGCGCAGCGCAACGAGCACGGGGGAGGACGTGACTTCGACGCCGGCGCGGTTCTTCAGGCGCTCGAGCATGACCGAGAGGTGTTGCTCACCCATGGTCCACAGGAGCAGCTGGTTGGTGGTGGGGTCCACCTCGACGCGCACGCTCGGGTCCTCGGCCTGGAGGCGTTGGAGGTTCTGCATGAGCTTGCCTTCGTCGGCCTGCTTGGATGCCTTGATCGCTGTGGGGAAGAGAGGTTGCGGCATGTTCCACGGCGTGATGACGACCGGGGAAGAGATGTCCGAGATCGTATCGCCAGTCTCGGCCTTGCTGAGGCGGGCAACGGTGACGATCTCGCCGGCAACCGCTTCGGTGATCGGCTCCTGGCGGTTGCCGAGCGGGCGGCCGAGCGCGCCAACCTTCTCTTCCTCGTCATGATCCGTGTGCCACTGGGAGGCCGCTTGATCGTTCTGGAACTGTGAGTTGCGGCCGGAGATGTGGACCATCTGATCCGCCTTCAGGCGTCCGGAGTAGATGCGCACCACGGAGATGCGGCCCACGAAGGGGTCCGTGATCGTCTTGATGACGCCACCCACGAGGGGTTCGTCCACGCTGTGGTGGAGGGGCTGGCGCTCGGCGCCGGCCGTGGAGTAAATCGCCGGGAGAACGTGATCCGCGGGCGACGGGAAGCCGATGCACATGACCCGCAGGAGTTGCGAGAGGCCAAGGCCCGTGGTGGCGACAACCGGGATCACCGGGAAGAACTCGGCGTTGCCGATCGCAGTGGCGAGGTCCTTCGAGAGCTCAGCCATGTTGAGCTCCTCGCCTTCGAGGTACTTCTCCATGAGGTCCTCGTTGCCGGCCTCCGTGATCACACTCTCGATGAGGTTAGCGCGCATCTCCTCGATGGCGTCGACGTCGCCGTCGTCAAGATCGGTCAACGTCACGTTCGCGCCGAAGCCGTCCATGATCTTGCCGCGCGTGATGGAGACGACCCGCGCCGTGGCCGGATCCTGGACCTGGTACGGGAGGTAGAGGGCGTGCACGCCGTCGCCAAATGCGTCCTGAAGTTCCGCCAGGGTGGCCTCAAAGTCCGTGTTTTCCTCGTCGACGTCGGTCACAACGATCGCTCGCGGCGCACCGGCGGCTGCGCACTCGTTCCAGACCCGGCGAGTGGCGCCATCGACTCCGTCGGTGGCCGAGATGACGAACAGCGCCGCATCCGCACCGCGCAGGCCCGCACGCAGCTCACCCACGAAGTCCGGGTTGCCGGGGGAATCGAGGAGGTTCAGGCGCACCGTGCCGAGGGTGCCCACGAGGGCGGGATCCGAGATGTCCACGGAGGCCACGGCAAGGTTCACCGAATAGTGGAGGTTCCGTTCGACCTCTTCGAAATCGGAAACGGTGTTCCCGTCCTCCACGCGGCCCACGCGGGTGATCACGCCGAGCTTGTTCAGCAAGGTTTCGATCAACGTGGTCTTCCCGGATCCTCCCGGGCCGACAAGGACAACATTGCGTACTTCGGGGGCGGTGGCCCCACTACTCGACTGTGAGTTCATGCCCTCTATTCAATCGCCTCGCGGCGGCAAAGGGGAGGGATTGAAGGCCTAGATTCTGGTCGCTGCACGATTGCTCCCGAGAGAACGTGGCGGCTGTGGCTGGTGCTGCGGGGTCCCGCCTTGGGATACCGCGCACCCGCTACTCCGAGAAGATTGGGAGTTACCGGGCGGAAAGTCCCATAACCTGAGTAACATACTACTGAGTGCCGGTGAGATACCTCACGGCATCGACCGCAAGGAAGCCTTATCGGAAGGACCCCACATGATCTCACGTTCCCACGGGCGAATGCGCCGCACGCTTGCTGCTGGCGCTCTTGCTGCGTCCGCCACACTGATCCTCGCCGGCTGTGGCGGTGGGCTCGGCGGTGACGGCGGCAGCAGCTCCAACGACGGCCCGATCAAGTTCGGAATGCTCGCCCCGTTCTCCGGTTCGGAGGCCGCGTTCGGCGATTACATGAAGTTTGGCGCGCAGCTCGCGATCAACGAGATCAACGCCGATGGTGGCGTGAACGGCCGCCAGATCGAACTTGTCACCGAGGATGATGCGTGCGACGCGACCTCGGCAGCCTCGGCTGCGAACAAGCTCGTCAGTGCGGGCGTAGAAGGCTCTGTGGGCGGCTACTGCTCCGGCGCCACGCAGCCCACGCTGCCGATCTTCCACGACGCCGGAGTCGCCATGGTGATTCCCGCCGCGAACTCAACTCAACTCGTGGGCAAGGGCGCCTTCATGATCAACGGCACGGGCACGCAACAGGCTGCCGCCACGGTTGCCTACGCAAAGAAGGTTGGGGCGCAGAGTGTTGTCGTCATCGACGACAACACGGACTACTCCGTGGACCTCGCCAACCAGGTTGAGGCGCAGGCTGACGGCCTGAACATCGCCAAGCGCGAATCCGTGAACCCGCAGGAGCGCGATTTCTCGGCGAACGTCAACAGCGCGCTCGGCGCTAACCCCGATCTGATCGTCTGGACCGGCTACTACCCGGCGGGTGGCCTGCTGATTAACCAGTTCCGCCAGGCCGGATACGACGGCGAGATCCTCGTGGGAGACGGTTCCGTGGACGCGCAGCTCTCAGCGATCGCCGGTGCCGACTCCATCCAGAACGTGGTGGGTACCTTCACCCGCACCCCGGACATGCTCGAGGGCGGCGACGCGTGGGTGGCGGCATACAAGGAGCTTGCTGGCGCCGATCCGGGCCCGTATTCGATGCAGACGTACGAAGCCGTTCAGGTGCTCGCTCACGCCATGAATGAGGCAGGATCCTCGGACTACGACGCCGTAATCGCGGCGCTCAACGCGATCGACGGCTTCCCGCTCCTCAGCGGGGACCTAACCTTCGCGGAGGACGGTTCACGTGAGGGTGGCGGCTTCGTGATCGTTGCTCCAACAGGCGAGGGCGGCACGTTCGTGCTGCACGACGACCTCAGCTAGTTGCATCTGGGCCGCCCAGCGTGAT
>JAKDIE010000175.1 GCA_030450655.1 Ruaniaceae bacterium | reverse complement strand
GTTCCCACGCGCACTTCTCGGTGGCGGTGCGGCGGCGCCACGATTGGGGGGCCGATTACGTGTGGGCGTTGCGGTCGATCCGGCGCGGGCTCGTGCGCCGCGATGTTCCCGAGTCTTTCTCGGACGGCGGACTGGCCCCGGTGCTGCTCGTGCCCGGAGTTCTCGAAGAGTGGACGATGATGCGCCCAGTGGCAGAGCTCCTGAGCGCCGCTGGCCACCCGATTCATGTGCTGCCCGAGTTGCGCCGCAATACGGTGGGCGTGGTCAAGGCCGCCTCACTCGGCACCGCGTACCTGGAGGCTCACGACGTGCGGGGGGTGGTCGTCGTCGCGCATTCGAAGGGTGGCCTGATCGGGAAGCAGATGCTGCTCGACGACGCCGCGGGGCGGATCGATCGGATGGTTGCCATCGCCACTCCGTTCAATGGGTCCCGTCTCGCGCACCTAGTGCCCACACCCGCGATCTGGCCGCTGCGACCGAGCGACCCGACGATCCAGGCGCTCGCCGCGCGCACGGATGTGAACGAGCGGATCGTCTCGATCTACGCGGCGTTCGATCCCCACATTCCCGGAGGCTCGGAGCTGCCTGGCGCCGTGAACGTGCCGATCGACGCGATGGGCCACTTCCGCGTGATGGGCCACCGGGACACGCTCGCCGCGGTCGAAGCCGCCGTCTCTGCCGAGGGATAGGCGCCCGGCCTCAGGCAACGGGGGCGACTGGGCCCTGCGACTGCGCGCAGGGTGACGAGGGTTGTGCGGTCGCTCCACGACGCAGGGTGACGAGGGTGGTGCGGCGCAGGGTGCGTAGCGGCAAGCTAGTGCCCGCACCGCGCACCGAGGCGCGTATGAGCCAGGCCCGGATGCCGGCGGGCCTTGCTCGTGGGGTCCGCATCGCCGCTCCCGCACCCAACCCCGTCATCCTGCGTTGCCCACCCTTTGTCATCCTGCGCGGAGTCGCAGGATCCAATTGCCACGGCTGGGTGAGGATCCTGTGTCTGGATCCCGCGGCTGCGCGCGGGATGACGAGTGAGGGGCCGTGCCAGCCCTCTCTTTGAAGAACGGGTTGCATCTCGTGACCAAAGATGCTCCTTTAGTCACCATATGCAGCCACAAGCCCTTGAGACGCCCCCCGGGACACCCCAGGGGGCGGTGGCACTGGCCACGCGGGTAAGGGCCGTCAGCGTCCGGGCCGAAGAACACCTGCGGTGGCCATGATCGGACCGACACTCGGCCTTTGTCATTCTGCGCGGCGGCGCAGCCGCAGTCGCAGAAGCCAGGCTCGGGGTATTCAACCAACGGGGGCGACTGGGCCCTGCGACTGCGCGCAGGGTGACGAGGGTGGTGTAGCCGCTTCACGACGCGGGGTGACGAGCTCGTCGTCTGGCGTGAACGTGTCATCGCGGCGGCCCTGCGACTGCGCGCAGGGTGACGAGGGTAGTGCGGAGCGGGGTGACGAGGGTGGTGTAGGCGTTTCACGACGCGGGGTGACGAGGGTGGTGCGACGCGGAGCGGCGGGTTGCGCCGGGGGCACCTCAGTCCGTGACGCGCACCGTGCCGTGGGCGCCGCGTTCCGCGTCGATCATCACGTGCGAGACGAACGTGTAGTGGCCCGCCTCCGGGAACGTGAGTTCCACGAAACCGCCCTGCGCGGCCTGCATGCCGAGCGCCTGCGAGCCCGTGCCCTCCGCGCGGTCGATCGTGTACGCGCCCTCGAACCACACCGTGTCGAACTGGCCGCCCACGATGTGGAAACTCGAGGCCCGGTTCGGCCCCACGTTCAGCACCCAGAACCGCGCCCGCTCGCCGGTGCGAACTTCCAGCGGCGCGTGATCGTACTGGTTCGCGTACCCGTTGAACGTGACGAGATCGGGGCGCTCGTCCTGGATCTTCTGGGTGTCCACCTCGCCGCCGTCGTGATCGCCGAGGTAGTACTCGGCCTGGACGAGCACGTAGCTGTGATCCACCTCGGGCAGGCCATCCGGCTCGATGACGACGGCGCCGTACATCCCGTTCGCGATGTGCGCGGTCATGGGCATGGTGGAGCAGTGGTACATCCAGATGCCGGCCCGCTCGGCCGTGAAGGTGTACGTGAGACTCTCGCCGGGGGCGATGGTGCGCATGGGGCGATCCGGGGCGAGGGCGCCCGCGTGGAAGTCGATCGAGTGGCCCATGGTGGCGCTGTTGACGAGGGTGATCTCGAAGGTATCGCCCACGCGGCCGTGCAGCACGGGGCCGGGCGCGGTCTGGTTGTACGTCCACAAGGTCTGCGTGACGCCGGGCGCCACCTCCACCAGCGTGTCCTCCACCGTGAGCGTGAGCTCGTGGTGCGTGGGCCCGTCGCTCTCGGGAAGGGGCGGCAGGACGGCGTCGAACGGCTCGAAGCCCGGGCCGGGATCCGCGGAAAGATCGATGGGCGCGGAATCGGTGCTGCCGGTGCTGCCCATGCTGCCGTGGTCCGAGTGCCCGCCCGAGGTGGGCGGCGCGGACTGATCGCCGTCGGCAATTGCCTGCCCATCGCCGTCGACCGCCACGATCTGCATGGTCATCCCCATCTGGCGGTGGCCCACGATCGTGCACCAGCCCTCGAGGCCGGCCTCGATCACGCCCACGTCCAGCGTTTCCGAGGCGCCGGGCACGAGCCGCGATCCGGCCACGCCGTTCTCGATGCGCAGATCGTGGGTTTGGGCTGGGTCCGTGTTCGTGAGCTCGATGATTAGCCGCGTGCCGGTGGGGACCTCGATGAGGTTGGGGGTGAAGACCATGTCATGCGCCTCGACCTCAACTGTCATCACGGGGGCGGCCGGATCTCCCGTAGCCGCAGTGCCCGGGCTGAGTGAGAGCGGATCGAGCGCGGCGCTCGCGGTCACGGCGAGGACCACGGCGAGCATCGCGGCGGTGGCGTGGCCGGCGCGTCGGCCGGGGGCCTGCTCGCCCTCGGGTGCGATGGGGCCCGTGCGGGGCTCGTTCAGGGTGGCGCCGCGCTCCTTCGCCAGGCGCTGCGCGCGCATCGCCGCGAACATGATCGGGAGGAAGGATGCCATCGCCACGAGGTAGAGCACGGAGGCCACCACGCGCATCAGGCTGGTCACCGGCAGGGCGCAGATCACGAGCGCGGTGTTGGCGGCGGAGACGCGGAGGACGCCGAAGCGATCGAACGCGGCGGTGCCGGTGCGCACGGGCGTGGGTCCGCCGCCGATCACCACGGGGATCAGGTAGCTGAGGGCGCCCGCGAGCACCTGGGCGGCGAAGCCCGCCGCGAGGTACGGCACGATCGCGTCCATGAGCGGCGGGATCGGCGCGAATCCAGCGCCGGTGACGATCGCGTTCACCACACCGATGGTGAGCACGGCCACCGAGCCGCCCCACCACAGCAGCGCCGTCCCCACGGAGAGCGAGGCGAACGTGTGCGGCGCCGAGCGGCGCGCGGCCCGCCACAGCGAGACCGCCAGCACGGCGAGGCCGAACACGTACCCGGCCAGCCCGATCGCGAGCAGCGGTAAGTGGCCCAGAGCGGCGCCCGCCGCGGCGACCACAACGCCCACTGCCAACGCTGGAAGTGCGCGCAGAGCGCCGGTGGGGGCGGCGTCGTCGGCCCGGGGCCGAAGAATCGTGGGCCAGAGGACCACCACGGTGCCGGCCACCGTGAGCCCGATCCAGCCGAGCACGTTCAGTAGTGAGTGGGCGAGGACGAGGGTTTCAGGGGCGTCGCCGCGCGCCATCCACGCGCCGAGTCCCGCGCCGAGCGTGAGGACGGCGGCGGCCGCGATGTAGTAGTAGACGGTGCGGCCGAACGGGCCGGTGAACGCCATGTTGCCGCGGCGGTAGATGCTCCAGCCGTGCCACACCACGGCGGTGATCAGCGCGGCGGCGCCCACCCAGGTGGCGATCCACCACTGGAACGGAACGGTGGCGAGGATGAGGGCCGCGCCGCCGTTCGCCAGGGCGAGGCGCCAGGTTTGGTGGCGGCGGTCTTTGACCGTGATGACCGCGCGCAGGAGGGCGTACGAGAAGTGCTGGCTCCACACGAGGATCGCGTGGGTGACCGCGCCGAGGAAGAGCAGGTGGATCATCAGCCAGCGCGGCTCGGGGAGGTCCCGGTGCACGATCGTGGCGAGCGCGGCGAGGATGAGCCAGAACGCCGTGGGGATGTCGCGGATCGCCCAGAAGCCGCGGTTGGGGGCCTTCTCCTGGCCGGGGGGAGCGGTGCCGATCTTCATTTCGTGTCCTTTGGGGCGCCGTCGGGCTGGGCATTTCCGAGGGTGGTCGGAGTTTCGGGGGTTTTGGC
>JAKDIE010000174.1 GCA_030450655.1 Ruaniaceae bacterium | reverse complement strand
GGTGCGCACAGGATGACATTGGGCGGAGACCGCGAGACGACGAGGCTAGGTGCGCACAGGATGACATTGAAGGGCGGAGACCGCGAGACGACGAGGCTAGGTGCGCACAGGATGACATTGGGCGGAGACCGCGAGACGACGAGGCTAGGTGCGCGCAGGACGACGAGAGTTGGGTGGCGCGGGGGGCCAGCGTTACGCCGAGCGGGACGGGGAGCTGCGCGCACGGCGGCAGCTCGTGTCTGGTAAGTCTGAGGTACCCAAGAGCGCTCTTGGGTACCTCAGACTTACCAGACACGCATGAGCCCGAAAGTGCGGGCTTCGAGCCGGCCCCGGAGCTACTCCCAGCCATCCAAGGGGATCAGGAGCGCGCGGAGGCCGGTCGCAAGTGCCGCGGTGGCGTCGTCGTCCAGGGGGGAGAGAAGCTCCCGTTCGAGTTCGAGCAGGTCCGTCATCGCGCCGTCCACGGCGGAACGCCCCCTCGCGGTGAGGCGCACATGGACCATTCGGCGATCGGCGGAATCGGCGGCGCGTTCCACCAGGCCATTCGCCGTGAGGCGATCGATCCGGTTCGTCATCGTGCCCGAGGAGACCATGGTCTCCTCCAGCAGCCGCCCCGGCGTGAGTGCGTACGGGGCGCCGGCGCGGTAGAGAGCGGAGAGTACATCGAACTCCCACGCCTCGAGGCTCTGCCCCGCGAAGGCCCGCCGCCGGGCGATCTCGAGGTGGCGCGCCAGCCGGGTGACGCGCGAGAACACCTGCAGTGGTGCGGTGTCCAGGTTCGGGCGTTCGCGCTTCCAATCCGCACAGATGCGGTCCACCTCGTCCGACCGGTGGGTATGTCTCGACATAGAGAGATATTAGCTCGATGTCGAGAGAACGTCAGGCGGACTTGGCGAACACCTCGCGCAGTGACATGCGAGAACCCGTGTGGAGGATCGCACGATGGTAGATCTTCGCGGCCGCCCACACGATGACGGGCACGATCAGCAGATTGAGCCCCACAGCCACGGCCACCTGCCAGCCGGGAACCTCGGTGAACACCTGGCGGATCGGCATCACGAACGGCGCGAGGATCGGTGCCATCGACAGGTTCGTGGTCCACGCGCTCTCCGGCGCGTTCGGAACGAGGTAGATCGCCACGTAGAACGGGATCAGGACCACGAACATCATGGGACCAGTCACCGCGCCCACATCCTCCTGGCGCGAGACGAGCGAGGAGAGCGCGCCCCACAGCGTCCCGATCGCGGCGAATCCCAACAGGAACCAGCCGAGCATCGCGAGCAGCTGCGGGCCCACAGGGATGTCGAAGCCATCGAGAATCCCCGTGATCCGGATCGCGGCGAACGCCCCGGCGCCGTACACCATGAGCTGCAAGAGCCCGATGAGTCCCGCACCGAGCACCTTGCCCGCGAAGAGTTCCGAAGGCCGGATCGTGGCGAGCAGGATCTCGACCACTCGCGAGGCCTTCTCCTCGACCACTCCCATCGAGATGATCGAGCCGGAGCTGATCAGCCCAAACATCAGCAAGGCGAGCACCATCATCGACACCAGGTAGTTCGGCCCGAAGTCCTCGATGTCCCCCTCAAGCACGGCCACCTGCGGGACCGCTGCTGTGAGCGACTGCGTGAATGCCGCCGGATCGCCGCCGAGATCCGAGACCGCCTCGCTCATGGTCTGCGCTTGGAGTGCGCTGGTCAGCACCTGGAGCATGCTCTGGCTGGGGGCGGAGCGGAACGTCACCGTGATCTCCGGCGGCGTTCCGCTGACGAGCGCGATGACGTCACCCTCCAGCACCGCGGCTTCACCCTCGGCGGCATCCGCCACCGTGCTCGGATCGAGGGAAAGCCCCTGCGCGGCGGCGGTTGCCTCCACTGTGGGGATGAGCCCCTGCGCCTCGCTGGTGAACGCGATCGGCTCCGAATCCTCCGAAGAGTCGCGGTTCACGAAGTAGTCCAGCACGAAGACGCCCGCGATGAGCACGAGCAGCATGATCGCCGTCGTAATCAGGAAGGACTTCTTGGCGACGCCGGCCTGCAGTTCGCGGCGGGCGACAAGATAGATGTTTCGCATCACTTCTCCTCCTCGTCCTTGGTCACCACGTCGCGGAAGAGATCCGCGAGGCGGGGGCGCACGGGCGTGAACTCGCGCAGTGTCCCGGCGGCGGAGGCGGCGCGCAGCAGCGCCTGCTCCGCCTCGACGTCACCGTCCGCGCATTCCACGATCAGCCCGGTGTGATCGTCATTGACGACGACGACGCGCGGCACCTCCCGAATCCCGCCCGGATCGGTGGCGCCGTCCACGCGCACGAGGATGCGACGCCGAGGGGTGGTGCGGAGCTCGTCGATCGTGCCCTCGGTGACGAGGGAGCCGGACTTGATGATGCCCACGCGATCGCACAGGCGCTCGACGAGATCGAGTTGGTGGGACGAGAAGATCACCGGCACGCCCGAATCCGCCTGTTCGCGCAGCACGTTACTCATCACGTCGACGGCGACCGGGTCCAGTCCGGAGAATGGCTCATCGAGCACGAGGAGATTCGGGCCGTGGATGAGTGCGGCCGCGAGTTGCACCCGCTGCTGGTTTCCGAGCGAGAGTTTCTGGACGTCGTCGGCCCTGCGAGAGGACACCCCGAGCACCTCGGTCCAGTGCTCCATCGCGGCAATGGCTGCGGCGCTGGGCATCCCGTGCAGTTCGGCGAGGTACGTGAGCTGCGGGCCCACCTTCATCTTGGGGTAGAGACCGCGTTCCTCGGGCATGTAGCCAACGCGGGACCGCGAAACCCGATCGAGGGGCGTACCACCGAAGGTGACTTGCCCGGAATCGGCGGAAAGAACGCCAAGGATGATGCGCATCGCGGTGGTTTTCCCGGCCCCGTTCGAGCCAACGAAACCGTAGATTTCGCCTTCTCGAACGGTCAGGGAGAGGTCATTGAGTGCGTGGACTGAGCCGAATCTGCGGCTCAGGGAGTGCGCAGCAAGGTCTGGCACGTGAAGCTCCTTTGTGGGGACGTCAGTACCGCACGACACTAGCAGGGTGGGGTGACACGACTTCCAACGGTGGTCTCTCAGAGCAGGGCCAGCGCCAGCACCGCGCCCACCACCATCCAGGGTCCGAACGCGATGCGCGTCTTCGGATCGGCGCGCCGCAGCACCATCAGGATCAGCGCCGCGACCGCCCCTGAGACGAAGGCCGCCAGCGTCCCGGCGAGCACGTGCGGCCAGCCGAACCAGCCGAGTACCAGCCCGAGGAGCGGGGCGAACGTGACGTCCCCGAAGCCGATCCCGCTGGGCGAGATCGCGCCGAGCAGGAAGTAGAAGCCGCCCAGCGCCAACGCCGCGAGCGCGGCCCGCCCGAGCACCTCCCACCAGCCGCCGAGCGTGGCAGCCGCCACGAGAAGCGGCACTACCACTGCGTATGTGGGAAGGAGGATCACTCGCGGTAGCCGGTGTGTTCTCAGATCGACGGTGACGAGGAGTGCGCAGCCCACGGCCGCAGCACACAACGCCAGGGCGTGCAGCCAGGAGTCGCCAATCGCGGCCGCACCCGCACCGAGAAGCGCCGCGAGAACCACGTGCACGAAACCCCGCACATCAAAGCGGCGCACCGCCGGAGTCAGCAGGAGCGCGGCCGCCGCGCACCCAAGCCCACCAAAGAGAAAGGCGGGAATCACTGCTCGTCGGGGGCGTCGTCGTCGGCCTTCTTCTTCGCGCGGGTGGCCTTCTTTCGGTCATCGATCACCGGCGAGCGCTCCAAGCCGTGCAGGCCGTTCCAGGCGAGATTCACCAGGTGCGCCGCCACTTCTTGCTTCTTGGGGGAGCGCGCCTCGAGCCACCACTGGCCGGTGAGCGCGATCATGCCCACGAGCATCTGCGCGTAGAGGGGCGCATACGCCTCCTTCAGCCCGGTCTTGGAGAACTGCTCGCCGAGCAGGTGCTCCACCTGGGTGGCGACATCGCCGATCAGCGACGAGAACGTGCCGGTGGCCTGCGCCACGGGCGAATCGCGCACGAGGATGCGGAAGCCGTCCGTGTTCTCTTCGATGTAGTCCAACAGTGCGAGCACCGTGCGCTCCACGATGGCGCGCGGATGCCCTCCCACATCGAGCGCGGCGATGAGGGTTCCCGTGAGGCGCTGGACCTCGCGGTCCACAACCACCGCGTAGATGCCCTCTTTTCCGCCAAAGTGCTCGTAGACCACCGGCTTGGACACCTTGGCGCGCGAGGCGATCTCCTCCACGCTGGTTCCCTCGAAACCCTTCTCGGCGAAGAGCCCCCGGCTGACAGTGATGAG
>JAKDIE010000173.1 GCA_030450655.1 Ruaniaceae bacterium | reverse complement strand
TGTAGGTAGGTCGGAACGCGCTGCGCAGCGGATACGTGCGCGTGCCGGCGAGCCGCGCCACATCCTCGACCCGCACCGCCGGAGAATGCAGCACGACGGCGTGCCCCTCGATATCGATGCCTCGTCGCCCCGCCCGTCCCGTCAGTTGGGCGTACTCCCCCGGTGTGAGCGGGGAGTGTTGGGAGCCGTCCCACTTGTCGAGGCGTTCCAGCACCACCGAACGCGCCGGCATGTTGATGCCCAACGCGAGGGTCTCGGTGGCAAAGACCACCTTGATTAGACCCTCACTGAACAGTGCCTCCACCGTCTCTTTGAAGAGCGGGATCATTCCGGCGTGATGGGCCGCCACACCCCGGGCGAGGCCCCTCATCCACGACTGGTATCCGAGCGTGGCAAGATCGGCGGGATCCAGATGGCCAACCCGCTCGCGCACGATCCGCCGAATCCGCTTCTCTTCGGCCGGTGAGGTCAGCACGAGGGACGAGTTCGCGAGTTGGCTGAAGGCATCTTCGCACCCTGCTCGCGAGAACACGAAGTAGATCGCGGGAAGCAATGCGTTGCGGTCGAGTTCCGCCACCGCACCGCTGCGCAGCACGCGCCGCCGGCGCGCCCCATGCACCGCGGACAGCAACGAAGGGTTGATCTCATCACCGTCGGTGAGGTCATACAGTTCACCCGCAACCATCACATGCTGCCACAACGGCACCGGCCGCTTCTCGGAGACGATGACCTCCGTATCACCGCGCACCACGCTCAACCACCGCCCGAACTCCTGTGCATTGGAGACGGTTGCCGAGAGCGAGACCACCTGAATCTCGGCCGGGAGGTGAATGAGGACCTCCTCCCACACGGGGCCCCGCTCTCGGTCCGAGAGATAGTGCACCTCGTCCATCACCACGAGCCCCACGTCGTCAACGGCGTCCGGTGCGTTGTAGAGCATGTTGCGCAGCACCTCGGTGGTCATCACGATGACTGCGGCGTCCGGGTTGATCGAAACGTCCCCTGTAAGGAGCCCGACGTCGTACTGGTCCTTCAGCTCGTGGTACTTCTGATTCGAGAGGGCTTTGATCGGGGTCGTATAGAAGGCGCGTTGCCCACGCGCCACAGCGAGGGCAACCCCGTAGTGGGCGATGACCGTCTTTCCCGAACCCGTGGGGGCGGCCACCAGTACGCCCGCTCCACGCTCCAGGGCTTCACACGCCCGCGTCTGAAACTCGTCCAGTTCAAACGGGAGATTCGCCCGGAAATCGTCGAGCCTCACGCTGCCAGCTTCTTGGCCTTCTTCGCCCGACTTCGATCCACGAGTGCCGCAATTCCCACGGCACCAAAGTAGAGAAGCGTCATGATGCCGCCGAGCGCAATCATGCTCCACGGGTCTGGAAGTGGATTCGCGATTGCGGCGAACGTGAATATTAGTATGACCGCCCAGCGCCAGCCTTTCAGCAGGGACCTCGCCTTCACGACACCCATCAGGTTCAACGCGATCATCACAACGGGAAAGAGGAACGCGATCGCGAACGCCAGAATCAGGCGCATCGCGAACGTCAGGTATGTGCGAGCGTCCATGAGGTTGGAGCCGCCCTCGGGCGTCATCGCCGTCAACACCGTCACCGCATGGGGCAAGATTGCCCAGCCTCCGATGGCCCCAGCAATAAACAGCGGGGCACCGGCGCCCAGGAAGAGCAACACGTACTTCTTCTCCGTGCGGCGTAGCCCCGGCGCCACAAACGCCCAGAGCTGGTAGATCCACCAGGGGGCGGTCACGATGACGCCGAGAAACAGAGCGACACGAATTCTCATATCGAACGCACTGGTGATCGTGCCAAAATTCAAGCTGGCTGTGCGACTATCGTCCTGGATCATCAGGATGGGTGCTTGAAGGGCATCGAATACGGGGTCGACCAGGAACCACGCCCCGATCATTCCGATCACGAGGCCCGCCGCGATCAGAAGTATCCGCCGCCGAAACTCCGTGAAGTGTTCGACGAGCCGCATTCGGCCCTCAGGGTTGACTCGGGACATTCCCTACGAGGGGTCCTTCGTTTCGGGCCCGTCGTCCTCACGCATGTCCTGGACTTCTTTCTTGAAGACCTTCATGGACTCGCCCATTGAACGAGCAATGTCCGGAAGCTTTGCCGAGCCAAAGACGATCAATACGACAATAATGAGCACCACTATATGCCAGGGTCTCACTTGTACTCACTTCCAGTCGGTTCTCCGTTAAGTCTAGCTATATCGTAAGCCGAGTATGCCGCAAGCGCCGCATCCGCCCTCGTCCGCACCTGCGCCGCGAGGTCCGCATTGATCGCAGTCACCGCCCCACCTAGGGCAAGACGCACTAACCAATCGGTGCGAGCCACGCGCATTCCGACTCGCAGGCCCTCCTCAGATTCCGTGATCGTGGCACCAGGGAGATCCTCGGCCTCGTAGCGCGCGGCCGGATCCACCACGAATGTGACCTCGCACGATTCGTGTGCGCCGGCCGGGGCGTGGGAGCGCGATTCCACCGCTCGCGCAGTCTCCTCGGGGTTCGCCGGCCGCAACGCGAGGATTCGGTCCAGCCGGAATGTGCGGCGCGCACCCGCCAGCGCACACCAGCCCTCCACGTACCAGGCGGCGCCGTCGGTCGAAAGACGATCCGGGAAGATTACACGCTCGGTACGCTCATCCTCGGCGGAGACGTACTCGATGACCACGCCGGCTTCCGTCTCAATCGCCGCGCTGAGGGCCGCACGTACCTGAGGTGCGGGCGCCGTCTCGACCACGGCCGGCACGAGTGCGGTGAGCTTCGAAGAGAGCGATTCGAGCGCGGCGAGAGATTCACCATGCCCAAGTTCGCGCATCCACTGCACCGCCACCGCGAGTGCCAAGGCCTCACGCGGGGCGAGCCTGATCTTTCGATCCAGGCCGCGCGCCTCGCGCAAGGAGACGCGCGAACCGGATGGATCCCACGTGAAGTCGATGAGATCGTCCGGGAAGTACCCGGGAGTTCCGGTTACCCACAGCAGGTCGAGGTCCTTCAGTATCTGCGCCTCAGGGACGCCGAAGTGGTTGGCGAGTTCTGTGACCGCCACGTCGTCGTGATCCGCCAGATACCCGAGCAGTGCCAAGAGCCGCGTCACAAGATCGACCGTCTTTTCAGGCATAATCGACAACCCCCCGTGCACGCCGCAGGCGCCATAGGACGGCCTCGCGGATGTCGGCGGGCTCCACAACCACGGCATCCGCACCGAAGCCCGCCGCCTCGCGCGCGAATCCGATCGGATCGTCGATCGTGAGCCGCAACAGATCGCGCTCGTCGTCCAACGCCGAAACCACTCCCCTGGCCCGCAACGAGGATGCCCTATCCTTCACGACGGCGAGGACCACCTCACGCTGGCGTGGCGGGTCGAGCGTATGAGGGGGGATTTCATATGCGGAATCAGGTCCGCTCTCGGTCACTTTCCCACGAATCCGGGTGAGGCGGAATCGGCGCTGCTCGCCGCTATCCGTATCGCGTCCCAGCACGTACCAGCCGCGGCGCTGCGCCACCACCCGCCACGGCTCGATCGTGCGCTCGCGAGTGGGCGATGAGAGGCCGGTGTAGGTGAAGGTGACCCGCCGCCGTCGGGCAATCGCCTCGCAGAGCGCATCGAGTGCGTCACTGGGCGCGGCGAGTTCGAGGGCCATCCCGGGCGCGTCCAAATCTGCAGCCTGGCCGATCGCCCGGACTTTTGTGACCCCGCGCCGCGCCGCATCGCGCCAGGCTCCGCCGTGCAGCTCGCGGGCCACCGAAAGCGCGCCAATCTCTTCCGGCGTGAGCGTCAAGTCCATCGAGTACGCGTCGAGATCGATCCTGTACCCCACATCGTCCTCGTGGACCGCGTCCCGATCGACCACGATCGGGACCCCGATGGAGCGCAGCAGGTCCTTGTCTCGCTCGAACATCCGCTCGAAGGCCGCGTCATCGGAGCCGTACCCTGCGACTTGGCGCCTGATCTGCTGCTTGGTCATTCGGACGTGCGTGTTTCCAAGGGCGATCAGGAGATCGAGTATCCGTTCCGGATGGCTGACTCCCACGCCCTCAACCTACCCAATCTTGGCCCTCGTGGGCCTCCACTAGCGCAGCGAGCCGTTGGGCTTCGCGTAGGCCGTGTGCGCCGTCGGCGCTTTGAATAGCCATCACGGCGAGCGTGTCACCGTCCGAGAGGTCCAGTGAGACCCACGGCCGGTGCTCGGAGGAGTTCACGGCGACGATCTGCTCCCAGTCCACGTACGTGGTGGTCATGAGGTTGCGGACGGTCAGGCCCTTC
>JAKDIE010000172.1 GCA_030450655.1 Ruaniaceae bacterium | reverse complement strand
GTCCCGTTGTTGTCCTGGATCGTGAGGGTTGGCGTGGCTGCCGGTTGGGGTGTTTCGTGCGCCGTTTCAGCGGTCGCGTCGACAGCGGGGGATTCGGCCGGAGCGTCGTCCGTTCCGCAGGCGCTCAGAGCGAGTGCTCCGGCGATAGCGAGTGAGAACGCGGCGAGGGGCCTGCGTGTAGCCATAGGGAACTCCTATTGGTGGGTGTCAATGTCGTGGCACTCAGGTCAAGTGGTAAGGCAAGGCTTACCTGACCCATTACGAAACACTATGCGAACGAAAAACCGTTGTCTAATTTCGCAACGAAGTTGGTTCGTAAATGGACATTGTCGCCCAGATGCGCTATCCGGCACCCCGGGGCGGTTACACGCGAATGGCCCACTCTCCTTGCCGGAAGACGGGCACGATGGTTCCATCCGCCGTGATGCCGTCGATGTCCATCTCGGCGCGGCCGATCATCCAGTCCACGTGGATCATCGAGTCGTTGCCGCCGGCGGACGCCACGCGTGCCGGGTCTGCGGCGATCTCCGGGCGGAAAGTGTCCGCGTAGCACATGCCCTGCGCGATGTGGCAGGACGCGTTCTCGTCGAAGAGCGTGTTGAAGAAGAGAATCCCGGACTGGGAAATGGGGGAGGAGTGCGGCACGAGAGCCACCTCGCCAAGGCGGCGTGCGCCGTCGTCGGTCTCGAGGATGCTCTTCAGCACGTCTTCGCCGTGGCTGGCGCGGATCTCCACCACCTCGCCGTTCTCGAAGCGCGCCTCGATGTCCGTGATCAGGGTGCCCTGGTATGCAAGCGGCTTGGCGGCGCGCACCGTGCCATTGACGCGGGCGGCGTGCGGTGCGGTGAAGACCTCCTCGGTGGGGATGTTTGCCGAGTGTGTGATCCCGTTCGGTGCCGTGGAGGCGCCGCCCTTCCAGGCGTGACCATCGCCAAGACCCATCATCAGGTCCGTGCCGGGGCCTCGGAAGTGCAGTGCCGCGAACTCCTGGGCGTTCAGCCAGTCGCGGCGGCGGGCGAGGGCCGCGTGGTGGGTCTTCCAGCCCGCCACCGGGTCATCGTTGAGCACCCGAGATGCGGCGAAGATGGCATCGGCGAGCCGCGCCTGCGCCTGGTCCGGGGAGAGATCGGGGAACACGCGGGTGGCCCACGCGCGGGCCGGGTAGGAGACGATGCTCCAGTTGATGTTGTCGAGTTCGTCGAACGCAGGGGCCGAGGCGACCGTGTGAGCGCGCGCGGCGCGGGCGACCTTCGCGCTGTCCTGACCGTCCAGCAGGAGCGGGTCCTCGCAGTAGATGGACAGGCGTGCGGCGCCGTCCCGATAGGCCGCCGCGATTCCCTCCCAGAGCCAGCCGGGTGCCTGATCGAACGTGCCCTCCGCCGCATGGTTGTAGCGGGCGAGGGTCACGGCGTCGTCGGACAGGATCGGAGTCACGAGACCGGCGCCTTCGCGGTACGCCACCTCGGTGATGCGGCGCACGAGCGGCAGTGCCTCGACGGGCGCGGTGATGACGATCTGCTGCCCGGGCGAAGGATTCACGCCCACTCGGACGGCAACCTCGGCCATCTTGTCCAGCATGGTGAGATCGAAGGGAAGGGTTGATTCGTCCATCGTGGGACTCCTTTGTCATCGCAGGAACTGCTGGGTATGAGTCTACCCAGTCACTGACATGTGTCTGCCTAGAATGGCCAGAAGATCGGGACTACGAGCACGGCCACGCTGATGTAGAGAACCGCAAGCGGAAGGCCGAGCTTCCAGTAATCGGTGAACCGGTAGCCGCCGGGCGCGAACACCATGGTGTTTGCCGGGGTGGCGATCGGCGTGAACAGCGAGGCGGCGCCCGCCACGGCCAGCGCCATCATGAACGGCAACGGCGAGTAGCCGAACGAATCCGCCACGGAAAGCGCGATCGGCGCCATCACGAGCACGGTCGCCATGTTCGAGATGAACTGGCCGAGCAGCAACACCGCGAGCGAGATCCCGAGGATCACGATCCGCGGAGAGGACTCGCCAAACACATGCGAAATCCATTCGGCGATGGCGTCCGAGATTCCGGTGAGCTGCATGGCCCCCGCGAGCGGGATCATGCCGCCCATGATCACGAGCGTGGTGATCGAGATGGCTCGGTGGGCCTGCGGCACGGAGACGGTGCGTAACAGAATCATCGCCGCGGCCCCACACAAGGTCACGATGGCCGGGGGAGCCACGTCGAAGAAGAGCAGCAGAATCACCACGCCGAGTACCACCAGCGCCCGCAGCCACCGGGGACCTGGAACAACCGCCTGACTCTTCAGGTGCCGCGGCGAATCGACCATGAGCACGTTGCGGTCCACCACCGCGTTCTTGTCGATCGACTCCCACGTTCCGCGCAGCAGGAGCGTGTCCCCTTGCTCGGCGCTCGTGCTGTGATCGATGCGCCGCCCGCCACGCACCACGGCAACCACCACGAGCTGACCGGATTCCGTGCGCATCCCCGGGAACACCTCGTCGCCAATGAACGCCGAGCGCGGCGGGATCACCACCTCGACCATTCCTCCCTTGCGGTCGAGGTGCACCTCGTGGCCGTCAAGATCGTAAGCGATCGCCAGGGTGGCGGCGTGCTGCGAGAGATCGCGTGGCATCGATTCGGCACTGCGCTCCGGCAGGAGCCGCGGTCCAAGGAACACCACGATCAGTAGCGTGCCGATCAGGAGGGGCACACCCACGAGCGCGAACTCGAAGAAGCCGAACGCGCGCGCCCCGGCGTCCTGCGCGAGTTCCGATACCAGGATGTTGACCGGGGATCCCATCAGCGTCAGCAGCGACCCGGCGTGAGCGGCGAACGCCAAGGGGATGAGTACCTTTGAGGGCCTCTGATTGATCTTCATTGCAAGGACGACGCCCACCGGCAGGAGCGCTGCCACGGAACCGTTGGGGCTGATCACCGCCGTCAAGGCGGCGGTGAGAACCACGAGCCCCGAGATCACGGACGCAGGCTTGTCACCCGTCTTCTCGATGATCAGCTGGCCGATCCAGGTGGTGATGCCCGTGGCGTCCAGCGCCTCGCTGATGACGAAGAGGGCGGCGATGTAGACGACGATCGGATCGCCGAACCCCGAGAGCGATTCATCGAGCGTCAGTACGCCCGTGAGGTAGAGGGCAATGGGTACGCCGAGCGCCACGATGCCGGGTGGAATCCGGTTGCTCACGAAAGCGATGATCGCAATGAGCAGGATGAGGGTGACGATGAGTGCGGGTGTCATGGGGTCTCGTAACGGGCTCGAGGGTCCGCGGCTCTAGTCCTGGCCTCCCCACGAGGCGGCGAGACGGCTCAGGAGGAGCGTCTCGACTTCCGCCATGGCCTCAAACTCGGAGACCAGGATCCTCTCGTTGGGGGCGTGGATGGCGCTGAAGCCGTCCGCCGTGCCGAAGAGGATCACCTCCGCCTGTGGGACGGCGCTCGCGAGCGAGGAGACGATCGGGATCGAGCCACCAATTCCCGCGGTCTCGGCCGGGCGGCCGAACACGTCCGCCATCGCGGACGCGGCAGCGGTGTAAGTGGGGCCAGCGGTGGAGACGGAGGTGCCGTCCCCCACCTCGCCGCGCGTCACGGTGAGCTCGATCCCGAAGGGGCGGAGCGCCTCGAGGTGAGCGACGAGGGCGTCCTGCGCCTCCAGCGCGGATTGCCCAGGCGCCACGCGCATGCTGAGGCGGGCGCGCGCGTGGGAGGAGACGGCGTTCACTGATTCGTCCACGGAGGGGCAATCGATCCCGATGATCGAGATGGACGGCCCGGACCAGGTGCGGGCGGCCACCGAACCCGTGCCGAACAGCGGCACCCCCGGGAGCGCCTCGGCGAGCTCCCGGAACTCCTCATCCGTGTGACCGAGCCCCTCCCACTCCGTCTTGAGGAGCCCGGGGACAGCCACGTTCCCATCGGAATCGTGCAGCGTTGCCAGGGCCGTGATGAGGGTGATCAGCGCGTCCGGTGCCGCGCCGCCGAACTGGCCGGAGTGCTTCGGGTTGGCGAGCGTGTTGACCTCCACCGTGAGCGCCGCCGCGCCGCGCAGAGCAACGGTGAGGGTGGGCTCGCCGGGCCGGAAGTTCCCCGCGTCCGCGATGATCATCGCATCGCAGGCGAACTCGCCCGGGTTCTCGGCAGGGTAGGTGTCGAAGAGTCCACCCACCTCCTCCTGGCCCTCGAAGTAGACGAGAACGTTCACCGGCAGATCGTCGCCAAATGCGCGCAGCGCGGCGATGTGGAGGAGGATATTCGATTTCGAATCCGCAACCCCACGGCCGTAGATCGCGCCGTCCTTCTCGACC
>JAKDIE010000171.1 GCA_030450655.1 Ruaniaceae bacterium | reverse complement strand
AGACGATCCTCCGGGCGCGCAGCCTCGTGCGCACCTACGAGACGGGCGGGGGCGAGGTCCACGCAGTGAACAACGTGGACCTCGATCTTGAGGCGGGGGAGGTGCTCGTGATCCGCGGGCCCTCCGGCTCGGGCAAGACCTCGCTGCTACACATGATCGGCGGGCTCGATCGGCCCACCTCCGGCACGGTGACACTCTCTGACGGCCGCGAGCTATCGTCTCTCTCGGACCGCGAACTGGACGACGTGCGCCGCAACGACGTGGCGTTCATCTTCCAGTCATTCGGTCTCATTGGGGTGCTCTCGGCGCGTGAGAACGTGGAGATTCCGCTCCGCCTGCGAAGGAAAGACCCCGCCACACGTGACCGCGATGTCCAGGCCGCGCTGGACGCCGTCGGGCTTTCTGGGCACGAGCATCAGCGGCCGGACGAACTCTCGGGCGGCCAGCAGCAGCGCGTGGCGATTGCGCGGGCGCTGGTCTCTCAGCCGCGCGTGCTGATCGCGGACGAGCCCACGGCGCAACTCGACTCGCGCACGGCAGCTTCCGTAATGGAACTGCTCGTGGATCTAGCGCGCTCGCGAGGCGTGGGGATGGTGATCGCCACGCACGATCCGGCCATGGCCGAGCGCGCGGACCGCGTGCTGGAGATGCGGGACGGCACGCTCTCGGCAGGATGACGAGAGCAAGGTCTCGCGGGCTGGCGCGCGAGCAGGGACGCGGCACGCGATAGAATCGCACTCGGCCCACGCCCCCAATCAGAGAAGAGCCCTGTATGCTCGACCGCTCAGACCTCCGGAACGTCGCGATCGTCGCGCACGTCGACCACGGCAAGACCACGCTCGTGGACGCGATGCTGTGGCAGTCGGGGGCGTTCGGCGAGCACGATCACATTGATGAGCGCGCGATGGACTCCGGCGATCTTGAGCGGGAGAAGGGCATCACGATCCTCGCCAAGAACACGGCCGTCCACTACACGGGGCCAGCGGCCGCCGGTGTGCCCGGCGGCATCACCATCAACGTGATCGATACGCCCGGCCACGCGGATTTCGGTGGCGAGGTGGAGCGCGGCCTGTCCATGGTGGACGGCGTGGTGCTACTCGTGGACGCGTCCGAAGGACCCCTGCCCCAAACCCGCTTTGTGCTGCGCAAGGCGCTCGCCGCGCGGCTGCCCGTGATCCTCGTGGTGAACAAGGTGGACCGCCCCGATTCGCGCATCAGCGAGGTGGTCCAAGAGGCCACCGACTTGCTACTCGCGCTCGCCTCGGACCTCTCTGAGGACGTGGATCTGGACCTGGACTCGATCCTCGATCTGCCGGTGATCTACGCCTCAGCGAAGGCGGGCCGGGCCTCCCTGAATCAGCCCGACGACGGCGAACTTCCGGACCGGGAGGACCTCACGGACCTCTTCACTACCATCATCGAGCGGATCCCAGCGCCCACGTACGATCCCGAAGCACCGCTGCGCGCACACGTCACGAACCTTGACGCCTCGCCGTTCCTCGGCCGCCTGGCACTGCTGCGCATCCACTCCGGCACGCTCCGCAAGGGCCAGCAGGTGGGCTGGGCCCGCCAGGATGGCACGATGCGAACAGTGAAGGTCACCGAACTGCTGCGCACAGAGGCGCTCACACGAGTCCCGACGGCGGAGGCGAACCCGGGCGATATCGTTGCCGTGGCGGGGTTCGACGAGATCATGATCGGCGAGTCCCTCGTGGATCCCGATGATCCGCGCCCGTTGCCGCTGATCCACGTGGACGATCCCGCCATCGCGATGACCATCGGCATCAATACCTCGCCCCTCGCCGGCCGCGTGAAGGGTGCGAAGGTCACGGCGCGCCAGGTGAAGGACCGCCTCGAGCGTGAACTCGTGGGCAACGTCTCGCTGAAGGTGCTCCCCACGGATCGGCCGGACACCTGGGAGGTGCAGGGGCGTGGCGAACTAGCCCTCGCGATCCTCGTGGAGCAGATGCGCCGCGAAGGCTTCGAGCTCACGGTGGGTAAGCCCGTCGTCGTCACCAAGCAGATTAATGGCAAGCTCCACGAGCCAATGGAGCGCATGACAGTGGACATCCCCGAGGAGCACCTCGGCACCGTCACCCAACTGATGGCCGCCCGAAAGGGACGCATGGAGACCATGTCGAACCACGGCACGGGCTGGGTGCGCATGGAGTTCACGGTTCCCGCGCGCGGCCTCATCGGGTTCCGCACGCGGTTCCTCACCGAGACGCGCGGCACCGGCATCGCCTCGTCGCTCGGGGCGGGTTACGAGCCGTGGGCGGGCGCGATTGTCTCGCGCACCTCGGGATCTCTCGTTGCCGATCGGCAGGGCGTTGTCACTCCATATGCGATGACCAACCTGCAGGAGCGTGGTTCATTCTTCGTGGAGCCCACGAGCGAGGTCTATGAGGGCCAGGTGGTGGGCGAAAACTCTCGCGGGGACGATATGGACGTCAACATCACCCGCGAGAAGAAGCTCACGAACATGCGCTCTTCCACTGCGGACGCCTTCGAGAACTTGGTGCCGCCGCGCAAGCTCACGCTTGAGGAATCGCTTGAGTTCGCGGCCGACGACGAATGTTGCGAGGTCACCCCAGAAACCGTCCGCATCCGCAAGGTGATCCTCTCCGCCCAGGACCGTTTCCGCTCCGCCGCGCGTGCCAAGCGAGCTGAGTAGTGTCCAGGAGTGACCTCGTCTACGCGACCATCCTTGGAGTGATCTCCGGGGTGATGGTGGGCGTAGTCGCGGCTCTCACGCACCGCGCCCTCATGTGGGGTTTCCCAATCGGTCTCGTGGGCGTGCCCCTGATGGTGATCGCCTTCGTGACGTTCAACCGCACCATGGGCGGGCGCCTCGGGCTCGCGGCCGGCATCGTCACACTCATCGCCACGCTCGGGGTGTTCTACATGGCGACTCCCGATAGCATCATCGTCCCGGACGCGTTCGGAATGGTCCTCGGCGGCACGGTCACACTCACCGCCGTTCTTGGCCTGGCCTGGCCGGAGTCTCCTGCGTCACATCGGTCACGATTCGATGACGAACCGAGCCCGCAGGCCTGAGCTTTGGCTAGACTCGCCAACGGAGGCAACAGCAAATCATGGATAACGAGCGCACGGATGAGTTCCCGGACGACGCACCACCACTACCACCATCCCCCGGCGAGCCAGAGCCCGCCGCTGAACCGGATGATGCAAATGGGCCAAATCTCGTAGACGAGACAGGAATCGTAGACGCACCGGACGCCGTCGAACAGACGCGTGTGCAGGACGAGGCAGTGCTGGCCGATCAGCCAAGCGATACCGTCGTCATCCCATCAGAACAGGAGCCCACGCACGCCCTCGACGAGACCATTGATGCATCGACGGAGGACGAAGAAGTGGCGCGCACGAACGCGAAGAAGCGGCCGGGCGGGATGAGCACGGGCGGCAAGGTCGCGATCGTGCTGACGTCCGTTCTCGTGGTTCTTGGTATCGCGTACGCCGGCACCGCCTGGTACATCCAGGACAAGGTCCCGAACAACACGTCCGTGGATGGCGTCGCCATTGGTGGAATGGACTCTGCGGCTGCGATCACGAAGATCAACACGGAGTTCGCGTCACGCCCCGTGGAGCCACTTCCCGTGGTTGCCGGCGAGCGCGCCCTGGACCTCGATCCGGTGGCGCTCGGCCTGACGGTGGACGGCGAGGCAATCGTGCAACCCCTCGTGCGCTTCTCGCTGGACCCAAGGGATATCTGGAATCACTTCGTGGGGCTCGGAGCGATCGATCCCGTCGCTGCAATTGACCGTGAAGCGGCAGAAGCAACCCTCGTGTCCGTGCTTCCCGATCTCGAGGTGGAGCCGGTCGAAGGTTCCATTGTCTTGACCGACGGCGCCGCCGAGGTCACGGACGGCGTGGACGCGGTGCGGGTAGACGTCCCCTCCTCGATCGACGCGATTGCGGAAGGTTGGCTGTTCGCCGAGGGGCCGGTCGAGCTGCCCACCGTGACCGAGGAGCCTGAGATCTCCGCCGCGGACGTCGCCGAGGCGATGACCACGATCGTGGAGCCGCTGCTCTCCGGGCCAGTCACCGTGACTGCGGGGGAGGCCAGCGAGGAACTCTCAACGGTGGATCTCACGGCCGTTTCGCAGCTCGTCCCAGAATCTGGTGCCTTGACCCTCACGGTCGATAGCGAAGCGCTCCACGCGATGCTCCTCGAGCGCAACGAGGGCTTTGCGACGCAGGGCGAGGACGCGCAGATTGTCCTCAGTAATGGCGCGCCCACGATCATCCCCTCCAAGGCAGGGGAGCAGATCGATCAGGAGCAGCTCGCGCAGGCCGTGGTTGCCGCAGGGAT
>JAKDIE010000170.1 GCA_030450655.1 Ruaniaceae bacterium | reverse complement strand
CATGAGCTTGATGCGGTTGAGCTGGTTCGCCTCCGAGGCACCCGGATCGAAGTCCACGGAGACCACGTTCGCCTCCGGGTACCGGTTCCGGATCGCGCGGAACATTCCCTTGCCGATGACGTGATTCGGCAGGCACGCGAACGGCTGGGCGCAGATGATGTTGGGGCAACCGTGCTCGATCATGTCCACCATCTCGGCGGTGAGATACCAGCCTTCGCCCGCCTGGTTACCCATCGAGGCGATCTCCGTGGAACGTGCGGCCATCTCGTGGATCCCGCGGTGCGGCACGAACTTCCCGTTCGTCTTCAGGAGGGCGGCGCGTACCGGATCCTCGTAACGTTCCATCGCCCACAACGCCGCGGCCTTGGCCACTCGCGACTTCGCCGAGGATGCAAGGTTCTCCTGGTTCCACTTCCCCGCAGCGGAGCTGTTGTGGAAGAACTGCATGAGACCCGGCAGCACGGCTTCGCATCCCTCCGCCTCGATCACGTCCACCGCGTGATTGTTCGCGTCCGGGTGGAACTTCACGAGGATTTCGCCCACGAGGCCCACCTGCGGTTTACGCGGGATGTTCCGCAGGGCGAGCGCGTCGAACTCCTCCACACACCGCGAGATGAGGCGCCGATATGACATGTGGCCACGCCACTCGTCGGAGTAGCCGCCGCTCGTCAGCCAGGCTGTCGCGAGATCATTCCAGCGCTCGTACAGCGCCATCGCGGCCCCTGGGACGGCCTCGTACGGCCGCACCCGCAGAATCAGCGATTGCAGCATGTCCCCGAACACGATCGATTGGATCGCACGGTGCAGGGTCGAAAGCTCCACACTGAATCCCGGGTTGTCCTCGAGTCCCTGCACCGAGGCCGCGATCACCGGCACCTGCGGGTATCCCGCGTCCCGCAACCCCTTGCGCAGCAGCGCCGCGTAGTTCGTGGCGCGGCACATCCCACCCGTCTGCGTAATGGCGACGGCGGTCCGGTCCGGATTGGAACGGCCCGAGACGAACTCGTCAAGCAGTTGCCCAATCACCACGATCGCCGGATAGCAGGAATCGTTGTTGACGTACTTGAGGCCGGTCTCCATCGTGTCCCGGTTGGTGTGTTCGAGCAGGCGCACGTTGAGCCCTGCGCGCCGCAACACGGGCATGAGGAGGCGGAACTGGATCGGCGCCATCTGGGGGGCGAGGATCTCCCAGCCGTCCTCGCGCATCTCGCGCGTGAAGGCTGCCCTGGGAACCACATGGCCTGCCTCGGACGCCTTTCTCTCCGCGGTGGCCGCGTGCCCGGAGGGGTCGATCAGCCCGAGCGTGTCCACATGCTCCGAGGTGAGGCTCTCCCGCTCGGCCACCGCGGCCTGCAGCGACCTCAGGCGGATTCGGGCGGCCCCGAGGTTCGAGACCTCGTCAATCTTGAGAACCGTGTGCACGTCCCCGCGGCCCTCGAGAATCTCCTGCACCTGATCGGCCGTGATGGCGTCCACGCCGCACCCGAACGAGTTGAGTTGCACCATCTGCAGTTCCGGCTCGTCACCCACGCGGGCGGCCGCCTCGTACAGGCGGGAGTGGTAGGACCACTGATCGCGCACGCGTAGCGGACGCTCGAGGCGACCATCCGAGATGCAGTCCTCGGTCAGCACGCCCATTCCGAGTCCGTTGATCAGCTCGGGAATCCCGTGATTGATTTCCGGATCGAGGTGATAGGGGCGCCCCGCCAGAACCACGCCGCGCACGGAGCGCTCGCGCATCCAGGCCAGGTACTCCTCGCCCTTCTCGCGCACCTCTCGTTTGACGGCGGCATCCTCGTCCCAGGCGGCGTCGAGCGCGGCCTGCATTTCGCGTTCGGGGATGTTCCACTTGCTGAAGGCTGCGGCCAGGTGCTTTGCGAGATATTCCCGGTTGCCGAGGTTCACGAACGGCGCAATCAGAGTGACATCCTCCGTGCCCATTCTCTCGATATTGTTTCGAATCACCTCGGGATAGGTGGCCACCACGGGGCAGTTGAAGTGGTTATCGGCGCCCTCATACTCCTTCTGCTCAAAGCTCACGCAGGGGTAGAAGATCGTGGTGACGCCCTTATCGATCAGCGCCTCGATGTGGCCGTGCACGAGCTTGGCCGGATAGCACACATTCTCGGAGGGGATCGATTCCATGCCCTTTTCGAAGAGATCGTGATCCGAGCGGCCCGAGATCATCACGCGGAAGCCGAGGTGCGTGAGCATCGTGAACCAGAAGGGGTAGTTCTCATAGAGGTTCAGGACACGCGGGATTCCGATATCGCCGCGGACGGCCTTGTCCTCCGTGAGGCGCCGGTAGCCGAACATGCGCCGGTACTTCCAATCGAACATGTTCGGCAGTTCGGACTTCTTGGGGATTCGTTCGAGTGACGCTCCACGATCGCACCGGTTGCCCGAGACGTTGCGCTCGCCGTTGGAGAAGGTCGAGATCGTCATCTGGCAATGGTTCTGGCACAGGCGGCAGGTCTTGCGCGTGGTCTTCACGGTGAACGAATCGAGGTCCGCGAGCTGCGCGAGGGTGGATTCGGCGCCCTCGTCGTGAAGCTTCGCCGTGAGCGCGGCGCCGTACGCGCCCATCAGTCCCGCCACGGAGGGGCGCACCACCTCCCGTTCGGTCAGGAGTTCGAAGGCGCGCAGGACGGCGTCGTTCAGGAATGTGCCGCCTTGCACCACCACCTTCTCACCGAGATCCGAGGGGTCCTTCAGTTTGATGACCTTGTAGAGGGCGTTGCGGACCACGGAGTACGAGAGCCCTGCGGAGATGTCCCGAACGTTCGCACCCTCCTTCTGCGCCTGCTTCACCGAGGAGTTCATGAACACCGTGCACCTTGTACCGAGGTCCACGGGCTCCGTCGATTCGACGGCGAGGCGCGCGAAGCTCTGCACGTCCGTTCCCATCGTGGCCGCGAAGGTCTGCAGGAATGAGCCACAGCCTGAGGAACACGCCTCGTTGACGGAGATCGAATCGACGGCGCGGTCCCGAATACGCAGGTACTTCATGTCCTGGCCGCCGATATCGATCACCGAGGTCACGCCCGGCATCATGTGATCCGCGGCGCGGAAATGCGCCATCGTCTCCACCACGCCCTCGTCCATCGTGAGCGCGGCGGCCACGAGTGCCTCACCGTAGCCGGTAGCGCAGGCCCGCCCGATGCTCGCGCCCTCAGGGAGTTCGGTCCGCACCCGCGTGAGGATGGCGACGGCCGCCGCGACCGGATCACCCTCGTTCGGCGCGTAGTGCGAGAAGACGATGCGATCCTCCGCATCGACCATGACCGCCTTGATCGTGGTCGATCCAGCGTCGATGCCGAGCCAGCAGCGTCCGCGCGCCTCCTCGATCGGCAACACCGGAACCTGTTCGAGACCGTGACGGGCATCGAAGGCCGCGCGTTCGTCGTCGTCGGCAAAAAGGGGCCTCATCCGCACGGACTCGGCGACCACGTGGCCCGTGGTCAGTTCGTCAATCATCTCCGCCAGCGTGCGCGGCGCGTAGTGGGCACCGGAGCTCGCGCCCTCGGCGGCCAGTGCCGCGCCAACGGCAACGTAGAGCTGCGCGTTCTCGGGGGTCACGAACGAGGTGACACTGGGAAGGAGCCGCTCGTATGCGAGGCGCAACTCCGGCAGGAAGTGCAGCGGACCGCCCAGGAACATGACGTTGCCGCGGATCGGCCGCCCGTTCGCGAGGCCGGCGATGGTCTGCGTGGCGACGGCCGCGAAGATCGAGGCCGCGAGGTCCTCGTGCGCCGCGCCTTGGTTCAGGAGCGGCTGCAGATCGGACTTGGCGAAGACACCGCACCGCGAGGCGATGGGGTAGAGCTCGGTGTAGTGTGCGGCCAGTTCGTTCAAGCCAGCGGGATCGGTGTGCAGGAGCGTGGCCATCTGATCGATGAAGGCGCCGGTGCCGCCGGCACACGTCCCGTTCATGCGCTGCTCGGGACTGGGATGAAGGTACGTGATCTTGGCGTCCTCGCCGCCGAGTTCGATGACCACATCAACCTCCGGATGGAGCGTTTGAGTGGCCTGCGCGCCGGCGATCACCTCCTGCACGAACGGAACGCGCATGGCACCGGCAAGGGAGATCCCCCCGGAACCCGTCAGCGCCGCGGTCACCGGAATATCAGGGAAGCGCTCGTACATGTCCGTAAGAAGGTGGAGGAGTTCACCGCGCACATCCGCATTGTGGCGGCGGTAATCCGAGAACACCACGCGGGAACCATCCATGAGCACGGCCTTGACCGTGGTCGAGCCAACATCGAGCCCCAAGTGGAGCACACCCTCCCCACGTGTCATCGACCACTCCTCGCCCATCACATGCGTCATGCCTTGATCCTAGGGACGGAA
>JAKDIE010000169.1 GCA_030450655.1 Ruaniaceae bacterium | reverse complement strand
GTGGGGTGGTGATCTCGCGCTCCCGCTTGGTCAGCCCCGCATCCTCGATCTGCGCGAGTTCCGCCCGCAGGTCATCCTTGATCGCGTACATCGCTCCTCCTAGAGGGTCCGCCAGTCCAATACAACTTTGCCCGACGACGCTGCCTGGGCGATCCCAAAGCCGCGCTCCCACTCTGCGGCGGGTACCACGTCCGTGATCACGGAACTGATGGCATCGTGCAGCCACTGGCTCGACGTGAGCAGAGCGGACATCGCGTGCCAGGTCTCGAACATTTCACGCCCGTAGATTCCCTGGAGCGTGAGCATTCGGGTGATGACGGTGGGCCAATCGATCTGGAACTGCTCGGCAGGGATGCCCAAGAGCGCGATTCTCCCGCCGTGGTTCATGTTGGCGACCACCTCGGGCAGCGCCGTCGGATGTCCGGACATCTCCAGCGCCACGTCGAATCCTTCGCTCATTCCCAACTCACGTTGGGCCTCGCGGATGGTTTGGGTGCGCACATCGAGCGCGGCGTCTACCCCCATCTTCTCGGCGAGGGCGAGGCGCGGCGGGGAAACGTCCGTGATCGTGACGAAGCGCGCGCCAACCTGACGCGCCACGGCGGCCGCCATGAGCCCGATTGGGCCGGCTCCGGTGATCAGGACGTCCTCTCCCACGAGTGGGAACTTCAGCGCCGTGTGCACGGCGTTGCCGAACGGATCGAACACCGCACCGAGCTCCGCGGTGACATTCCCGCTCTTGTGGACCCACACGTTCTGTTGCGGAATGACCACGAACTCGGCGAAGGCGCCATCGCGCTGCACGCCAACGCTCGATGTTCTAATGCACAGCTGGCGGCGGCCGGCACGGCAGTTGCGGCACAGCCCGCACACCACGTGACCCTCGCCCGAGACTCGATCCCCCACGCGGACGTCGTGAACGCCGTCGCCGATCTCCACCACTTCGCCGTAGAACTCGTGGCCGGGGATGAGAGGCGCGGAGATAATCGATGCGGCCCACGGATCCCAATTCAGGATGTGGAGGTCCGTCCCGCAGATCCCGGTCGCATGAACCCTGATTTTGACGTCTCCAGGCCCAACCTCGGGCTCGGGAACGTCCATGAGTTCCAGTCCGGCCGCTGGACCCGGCTTCACTAGCGCACGCACGGGTTCACGCTAGCACGCCATAGACTGGACGCATGCCCCCCGTCGAGCTCCGTCGCGTGCGGGATCCTCTCGCCAACGTTCCCACGCCCCAGCCGCGCGGAACGGTGGCCGATTCCTTCGCGCTCCTCGACCCGGCGCGCACGGCCGTGATCACCGGCGCGGGCGTCAGCACCGATTCTGGGATTCCTGACTACCGCTCCCCCGGTTCGCCTCCTCGCTCCCCGATGACCGGCCAGGCCTTCCGTGCCTCGGATGCCAACCGCCAGTTGTACTGGGCGCGGGCATACGTGGGCTGGGAGCGATACCAACTCTTCCGTCCGAACTCGATCCACCGCGATCTGGCCGCGCTGATTCCGGGGCCGGTCATCACCCAGAACGTGGACGGCCTGCACAGCGAGGCCGGCTCTCGCAGTGTGGTAGAACTTCACGGATCTCTGCACCGCGTAATCTGCCTCTCGTGCGGCCGGGTCTACACGCGCGGGTGGACGCAGTTGGCGCTCGCCGAGCTGAACCCGGGCTTCCTCGCCACTGCCAACGTCACTCCGATCGACGTCGAGACCAATCCCGACGGCGATGTGGAACTCGCCAAGGTGGACGGCTTCCGGGTCCCCAACTGCCCGGCATGCGGCGGGTTACTCAAACCCGATGTGGTCTACTTCGGCGAATCCGTTCGCCCCGAGGTGGCCAGCGCGGCGGAACACGCAATCGAGGACGCTGATGCGGTTCTCGTCCTCGGCTCCTCCCTCGCCGTCCACTCTGCGCTTCGGCTCGTGCGGCAGGCCGTTCGAGCCGGCACGCCAGCCGTGATCGTGACGGATGGACCCACCCGCGCCGATGACCTCGCCACGGTCCGGGTTGTGGACCGGGTCGCTCCGTACGTCACCGCCTGGCGCCACGCCGTCACCTGAGCAGTAGCTCCGCGAGTCGCCGCGAAAGGGCGCAGACGTTCTCCACAAACCCAGGGATGTAGATCCTCATTGCATCTTGCCATCACTGGAATACGGCAGTATTCTGGATACGCACGTATTCTATGGAGGAATGATGCTCACACACGCCGCACCGGCTCGCGAAGTCGACGCACCTCAACTCGCTTCCTGGCAGACCACGCACCCATGGCGGTGGGCGATCGCCGTTGGAGTCGGAGGAACCCTGCTGACCGCGTTCGGCGTTGGATTCAGTCAGGTGTTGGATCTCGGGCCGGCGGAGTCCACGTTATTTCAGGCGGGCTTCATTGGTCTCTCGGCCCTGGTTGGACTGGTGATCATGTGGCGGACCCGGCCGCCACTCTCCCACTACGGGTTCCGGCGACCAGCCAACCTTGATCGGACGCTGTGGCTGCTTCCCCTCGCCGTGGTGCCCGTGATCGTGCTCATCCTCTCGGGCATCCACGTGAGCCCGGCGGCGGCTGGAGCGTTCGCGGTATTCGCCATCGCGGTGGGCTTCAATGAGGAGATCTGGTTCCGCGGGCTACTGCTGGCGGCGTTGCGGAGCCTCGGCGAGCGGCGGGCGGTGGTAGCTGGATCAATAGTGTTCGGCGCACTGCACCTGACGAACCTCTTCACCGGCCAGCCGCCGCTCTACGTCGCGTTGCAGTTCGCGTTGGCATGCCTCGCAGGCCTGGTGCTGGCCGAACTGGTAGCGATCACCGGTAGCCTATGGATCGGTATCGGATGGCACCTCGTCTACGACCTGGTAGCCCTGAGCAGCGGAGACGGGATGAGTACGAGAGATCTCTTCGGCGCCGCACTGATGACGGCGATCCTCGGAGGCTACGCGATCTGGCTATGGCGCCACGTCCCAGCCACAAAGCCTCAGTTCGCGCAGGTGAGCTGACCACATGGAACTGACGCCCCGCCAGGCCGAGTTTGCGGACGCCGCGTTGCGGCTGCTCGCTCGCGACGGACTTTCCCAGGTCAGCTTCCGCACGGTGGCGGCCGAGGCCGGGATGTCTCTCGGCGCCGTCCAGAAGGCGTTCCCAAGCAAGGACCTGATGCTCCGCGCGATCTTCGCACGCCTACGTGAAACAGCTTCAAGCCCAGCCCTAGCTTCCCCCGGTCGACCGACCCTCCGCAGTTGGCTGGTCGAACTGATGATCTCCGTCCTCCCACTCGATCAACCTCGCCGCAATGCCGAACTGCAAGGCGCAGCGTTCGTGGAACGCGCCGCCTTCGACCCGGAGATTGGTTCCGCAGTGGCGGAGTCCGACCGCGAACTGAGAGCGGGGATCGCGCGTTTGGTCCTCCGCGCAAAAGGCGAGGGAGAGGTTCCGGCAAGCGTCGATCCGGAGGCGACAGCCTGGGCCGTCCTGACGTTCATGGCGGGCCTTTCGAGCCAGTTGCTCTACGACCCACTCCCCTGCGACGCCGTCATCAACCAGTGCCAACACGTCGTGGACGCCCTACTGCGCGCCTGAGCGGATCTGCCCACGCGTCGCCTTACACACGCATGTGCTGCCCGTTCTTCGGGAGCGCATCGAGGCGGGCGTCGTCGTCGAACGTGATTCCGGCGAACACGAATGGGATTCCCTGTGCGGTCAACGGGGAGAGACGATCCATCAGCTGCGCGTGGACGTGCGGCTCGCTACTGTTGCCCGAGTTGCCGCAGCGCCCAATCTGCTCTCCGGCGCGGACGGTCTCGCCCACGCGAACAGCTACGGAGTTCTGCTGGAGATGGGCTGCAAGCGCGTACGCACCGTCCTCGTTTCGGATGGTGACGTGATTGCCGAGGATGAATCCTGGGCCACCCAACTCCCGGACCGCATCAACGGGTTCATGCACAAGGTCGATGGCGTATGCCTGCCCGTACATGCGAATACCGTGACTGGGCACCTTATCTGCGGGGCTGTTCATCCCGACCCATCGCCCGCGCACTGAGGCAGCTACGATCACTGCGTCACGCTCCGGGAGCGAGCGGGGTCCGAAGGTGATGAGCATGAGGGAGACTGCGAGCGCGCAGAGCCCAATCAGCGCCACGATGGGTCGCAAGGCATTGCCAATCTCGCCCAGTTCGCGGCCAGTTGTGAGCGCCACCAGGAGGAGAAGAAGCACCGCAGCGATGTACACCATGCCGCGGTATCGGTACACGGGGAGGAACCAACGCGTCATCGTTCCGCGCCCACCACGCATGCCAGCAGGGGCACGATTCGCGCCGCCGGGACCTCGTAGCTCCCCCTGCCGCTCTGCCGTACCCAGCCGGATGCTACGAGCT
>JAKDIE010000168.1 GCA_030450655.1 Ruaniaceae bacterium | reverse complement strand
CGTTGTTGACCACGGTGCGCATCTCGGTGAGGTACGTGCTGATGGCATCCTTGCGCTGCTGAAGATCTTCGATGTGGGCGTCCGCCTGCTCCCGTGCGCGCTCGGCGGCAGCCAGGGCCTCCTCGCGCATGGTCTCCGCCTTCGCTTGGGCTTCCGTCACGATCTGCTCGGCGTGGGCGGTGGCCTCCTCGATGCGCCGCTTCGCCTGCCCATCCGCTTCGGCGATGAAGGCCTCGGAGCGCTCAAGCGCCTCCTTCAGGCGTGCGTCCGTCGATTCGGACTCCCGACGAGTCCGCTCCTGGACGTCTTCGAGTGCCGCGCGGGTCTTGGCGAGGCGTTCGGCGTTCTTCTTCTCGGACAGTTCGCGCGCGTGCGCGAGCTCGGACTTCAACGAGGCGCGAATCGTCTCTGCCTCATCGCGTGTGCGTGTGCGTAGTTCCTCGGCCTCGCGCAAGGCGTCCGCCCGGAGCTGAGATGCGACCCCCTCGGCGTCGCGCTTGAGTACCTTGACGTCGTCGTCGGCCACCTGCTGCGCCTCAAGGAGCTCGCGGTCCACACGTGCCCGTTCCGAGGCGATCTCGGAATCGAGTTCGGCTCGCAGTTGAGCTACTTCCGAGTCCACTTCGGCGCGCAGACGCTCCCCCTCACGCTCGGCGGACGCCACCATTTCCTCCGCCTTGACGCGAGCGCCGCTGAGCAGAGACTCGGCCTCTGCACGCGTGTTCGTCAGCTCCTCAGTGGCGGTGCGACGTGCCGTCGCAAGGATCTGGGCGGCCTCAGACTCACTGCGACGCGCCGTCTCGTCGGCCCGTGCGCGGGCGGTCTGCACGAGCCCGTGTGCCTCGCGCTGTGCCGTCTGCAACAGTTCCCCTGCTTGGTCCTCGGCCGTTCGTAGCAAATGCTCGAGGCGGGTACCGAGACCGGCATATGTGGGACGGGTGGATTCGGAGAGGCGTGCGCGGGCGTCCGCGAGCTCGGCCTCGAGCCGAACCACTCGATCGTCGAGCGTGCCCACCTCGCGGCGAGCGTCATCGAGTTGCTGTCGCACCTGCGCGAGTTGGTGGTCAACGTGGGCGCGGTCGTAGCCACGCATGACGATCGGGAATTCCTCTGGCACCATGAATCCATCGTACTGTCCGTGCGGCGGAGGGCCGGTCCTTCCGATGCGGCCCTGAGCGATAACATTTGTGTAACGGGCCACTTAGAAGGCACAGTAGCCCTACTAGGCCGTAAAGTGGCAGGGCCACGAAAGGACTGATGTGCTGCGACGAACCTTCGCTGCCGTGATCATCGTGCTTGGCCTCACGCTGATCGGACTCGGCGTCGCCTCGGCGACTCTCTGGCGCCCTGATGACCATGTCACCGCGTCCATGCCCGCACCCACCACCCCTGTAGTGCTCGTTCAGCCGGGAGTGCTTGGCCTCGTCAACGAGAATCTCACGCTCACCGCCACGGCTGCCTCTGCAGATCTCCCCGTCGTCCTAACCTTTGCCAGGGCGGGCGACGTCCTGGCGTGGGTGGGTGACGACACGGCTCGCACCGACGTCACAGGCCTGAGCGACTGGCAGAACCTCTCCACGACGATCTACGAGGGTGCCGAGACCACCGTCCCGGATCCGCTCACCGCGGAGCTCTGGACCACCGTCCTTGAGGCCACCGGAACGCTTTCCGTGGACCTGACACCGGATAACGGGCAGGTCATCATGCTGGCTGCGACCGACGGCACTGCGCCGGCGCCGACACTCTCGCTGACATGGCCGGTCGAGGTCAAGACGCCATACATGGTTCCGCTCATCACTGTTGGATCTGTGCTTGTCATCATTGGCCTCGCGTGGCTCTCGTACATGCTCCTGGTGGCCCGCGAGCTACGCCAGCGTGAAAGCGCGCAAGAGGAGATTGAGAAGAAGGTCGAGCGGCAGGAGTTGGAGACCCAGATCTTCTCGACCGATAAGCCGATGACGCGGCGCCAACTGCGCGATATGCAGCGGCGCTTCAAGGAGCACGATCCACGCCATGCCGACGGCGGCCCGGTCCAGACCACGGCGGGTATGAGTGGCGCTGGAGTACTGCCCGGTGTCGCGGATCCTGGGATCTTCCGAGCCTTGCGGTACATCCCCGTGGACGATTCCGCCGAGATTCCCGCCGTGCGCGAGGATGATCAGCCGGTCGTTGTCGAGCAGGAGGCGCAACCGCCGGCGAGCGGCTCCGGTGAGGTACCAGACGACGCCGCAGGGCAGAACCCTGAACCCGCCGAGCCTACCGAGCCGGTTGCGCAGCCTGAGGAGATCGAGCCGATTGCGGATGCCGCTCATACGGAGAGCCCAGCACGAACCTCCTGGCGCGCGCTGTGGGACATCAAGGAGGAGCCCAAGTGAAACTCATCAAGGCTCTCGCCGCGCTGACCCTCGCGCTCTCACTGGCGGCCTGCGCCGAGGATCCAGTACCCACACCAAGCCCGGATCCAGGGCCGGCGGTGCCCGAGGCGGTCATTAACGGCGAACAGCTGGAAGGAATCCTCGCGTCCGTGCAGGAGACCCTCGCGGCGGCCGATGCCGAATCGAATTCCGAAGAGCTATCCGGACGAGTGACCGGCCCAGCCGGGCGCCTGCGGGCGGCGGAGTTCGCGCTCTCGGTGATCACAGAGGAGCCGGTTCCGGCGCTATCGACGGAGCCGCAACTTGCGATCGTCGCGGCGACGGATGGTTGGCCCCGCACCGTCATGGTGGTCACCGCGATCCCCGAAGGTGAGAACCTGCCACTTCTGCTTACCCTCGTCCAGGAGGATCCGCGAGCGCACTATGAGCTCCGATCGTGGGTGCGTTTGCTCCCAGGCACCGAACTCCCGCAAACCGTGAGTGCCGCCGTCGGGTCACCGTCCGTTCCCGCAGATTCGGCGGACCTTCTCGTGACGCCAACGGATGTGCTCACGCAGTACGCGGACGTGATGAACAATGAGGACGCCTCTGAGTACGTCGCATCCTTCGCCGCGGATTCGTTCCGCCAGTACGTCGCTACCCAGGTGACGGACCTGAACGATGCAGTCTCGGACGCAGGCGAAGCCTCGATGGAGACCTCCGCTGCTGTGGACGATGGCGTCATGGCGCTTGAGACGTACGACGGCGGCGCGATCGTCGTGGGCGTTCTGACCTCAGATCTGCGAGTGGAAAAGACCGTCCCACGCGGCACCCTCACGGTGGGCACCGTGCTGGCCTATGGGGGTGACGCGACGATTACCGTGGACACGCCGCTGACCGCGCACTACCTGACCACGATTGCTTTCTATGTCCCGCCTGCGGGAAGTGACCAGTTGATTACCGTTCTCGGCGCCGAGTACGTGCTTGAGGACGTGACCCGTGGCGATACCGCCGAGGAAGAAGACAACGAGTAATGACAAGCCTCAACATGCACGGCGCGATTGACCTCTCGGGGCTTGGCGCGCCGCCGCCAGCGCCGGTGACCGGCGGCGCCGTCGTCGATGTCACGGATGCGACGTTCGGCCAGATCGTGGAGCAGTCGCGTACCGTTCCCGTGGTCCTCAACTTGTGGGCCGAATGGTCTGAGCCTTCCATGGCTCTCGAATCCCTGCTGGAGAGGCTGGCCGCCGAGCATGCCGGCCGGTTCCTCGTGGCGCGAGTGAATGTTGAGGCGAACCCGCAGATCGTCGGCGCCTTTCAGGTCCAGTCCATCCCCGCTGTTATTGCACTCATCGCTGCCCAGCCTGTGACTCTCTTCCAGGGGGCACAGCCGGAAGCGCAGGTTCGCCAGATCATCGAGCAGCTTCTTGCCGTTGCAAAAGAGAACGGCGTCACGGGGACGGTGCCGATGCCCGAGAGCGATGCGGAGCCCGAACCTGAGCCCGAGGATCCCGCGCACGTGGCCGCGAGCGAACTGGTGGAGGCAGGCGACTGGGACGGCGCGAAGGCGGCGTACGAGGCGATCCTCGCGAACGCGCCGGCCGATGGCGAAGCCCAGGCTGCGCTGCGATTCGTGAACCTCTTCGGCCGCCTCGGCGACGCCGATCTTGAGAGTCTCATTGCCGATGCCGGTGAGGACGCGGAGAGCCAACTCGCCGCCGCCGATGCCGAGGCCGCGATGGCCGATTTCGGCGCCGCATTCCGGCGCCTCCTCGCGCTCGTACGTGCGGGCGGGGACGCGCGCGAGAGTGCTCGTGCGCGACTGGTGGAGCTCTTCGAGATCGCGGGCAACGACCACCCTGAGGTGGCGGGCGCTCGCCGAGAGCTCACCAACGCGCTGTACTGACGCACGCTTCGCCGCTTAGCTGCTCCCCACTAGAGGCGCGCGAGTCGTCGGAACCGGCGGGCGTGCGGCGGGGGAGCCGCTACCGGCAGGTGAGGGAGACGGTTGG
>JAKDIE010000167.1 GCA_030450655.1 Ruaniaceae bacterium | reverse complement strand
TGCTCGCGCGCGGCGCGGAGTGCGCCGGCCGCGCCTCGCCATGGCGGGTGCAACCGCCGCGCTCGGCGTGGGGAGTTGGTGGCTGGCTCGCCGAGTGGACAACGAGTTCCCGGACTTCGAGCCCGACGACGATCCGGCCACCCCCGAGACTGTCCCGGTACCAGAGGAGGTGCGGGCGCTCGTCTCGGCGATCCTCGAGAAGACTGAGAGCTTTGGTGCTCGTGAGTTGCGCGCGCAGCTCGCGCAGGCTGGCGCCATTGCCTACATGGGTGAACGGGAAGACGAGTTCTATCCCGGCATCGGATTCGACGTCCCAGAGGCGTTGCCGCGCGCGGTCCCCGCCAACGCCACGTTCCCTGTGATCGGCCGCTACCGCCCGCTCGACGGCCGCACGTTCGATGTACGACTCTTCGTCTCCGAAGGTCGTCTCGCGAGCCTCGATGTGTTTCACAGCGCCGAGTGGTCCGAGGATGAGATCTTCGAGTGGGAGATGAGTGGCCGCAGTGTCCAGGACCTCCCGGGCTGGCCATCGCCGGACGAACTGGCTTTCCTCATCGAGACCCCAGAGGGCCTCGCCGCGTTGGCATAGAGACCGTGCCGTGCCCGCGGAGGCACCACAGCGGGCGCACTCGGGACCGCGCCGGGGCGATTCCTCGCATTTGCGCTGGTGGCCAACTACCGTAGTGGTGTGAAGGTGTCTTTGAAGCTGGCTGCGCTCGCGACCGTGGCGATCCCGGGTCTCGACGTGGTTGCCACGAGGCCCCCGCAGCACGCCACCGCGGACTTTCGCTACGGCGGCGTCCTCGACTCCACCGGTCGCCACCTCGTGGTCCAGGAACCCCAGCACGCCGACGCCGATCGCGCGTTGGCAACGGAACGGTCCTTCCTGTCCTCCCTTCAGAACCTCAGCCGCCGAGACGCGCTCCCCTTCGACGTGGTCGAGGTCCTGGGTGCCGCCACGAACGAACACGATTACACCGCGATCGTCTACGAGCACCTCTCTGGGAACGATCTCGATTACGACTTCCTCTCCCCTGGCCCCGGCGTAACCCGTTCGCTGGGCCGCGCGATCTCGGCAATTCACGAGCTTCCTTTCTCCGTGGTCCTTGAGCCGGGACTGCCCATGTTTGACGCGAATGCGTGCCGCGATGCGCGCCTCGCCGAGGTGGATCAGGCGGCCCGCACCCGAAAGGTCCCGACCTCGCTCCTGGCGCGCTGGGAGGCCGCTCTCGATGACGTTTCGCGGTGGAAGTTTGCCCCCGCAGTGGTCCACGGGGACCTCGCGCCTGAGAACGTGCTGACCGGTAATGGCCAGGTGATCAGCGTTCTCAACTGGTCGAACGTACACATCGGAGATCCCGCGACCGATCTCGCATGGCTCTACTCGGGGGCCCCCGAATCGAGCCTCGACACGATCGAGGAATCCTACGCAATCGGGCGGCACGAGAGACCGGATTCGCACCTGAGCGACCGAGCGATGCTGTATTCAGAACTCGCGGTGGTGCGTTGGCTCCTTCACGGAGTGAAGATCCACTCGTCCGAGATCGTCGCGGACGCCGAACGAATGCTCACGGATCTTTCATTGCACGTGGAGACGGCTGCACCCAGCGTGGCACCGGCTGCGAACTGGGAGGTGAGTGGCACGATCAGGTTCGACGCCGATCCCGAAGCCGTGACCGCTGCCGTGGCTGCCGAGACGAGCGATCTCGCGCGCGCTGCGACGTCTCCTGCTGCCGCGGGTGCATCTGCCGACGAGGCGCCAGAGTCCCCGCAGAGCCCCACCGCCTCCGCTCCTCCCGTTTTTGGCTGACTAATCAGCGCACGGCGCGAGCCAGCCACGCAATGATCTGGGCCTCCGTGAGACGTTCTGCGGCAATCTCCGTATTATCCGCAACGTAGACGAGCCTTGCGTCCACGGCATCGAGCGGGATGCCCGTGGTCCGCGCGAGGGCCAATCGGTACAGTTCCAACTGGAAGGTGCGCGTGGCAATCAGATCCGCACTCGTGGGCCTGCGCCCAGTCTTCCAGTCCACGATCTCGACCCGATCACCCTCGGTGTAGACGGCGTCCACCCGGCAACTCACCCGGTATCCCGCGATCTCGGCCTCAAGATCGAGCTCCACTCGGGCGGGCTTACGTTGCGACCACGGCGATGCGAGGAAGGATTCTCGGAGGTGCGCAAACGTTGCCGCGCCCTCGTCCTCAAGGAGTTCACCGGGATCATCCTCGAAGATGGCGGCAGGGAGAGTGAAGTAGTTCTCGACCCATTCGTGGAAGCTCGTACCGAGGCTCGCGGCCGCGGGTGGGGCCGCAGGCATGGGGCGTCGCAGATCCATGGCGTACTCCTCCGGATGCGCGGCAAGGCGTTGCGCCGCAGAGGCGGAGAGGCGCCTATCGAGCTGTGCTACTGGCGGCCGCTCGGCCCCTTCGTGCAGGAGTGCCCGGGCGAGATCGGCGCGCATCCGGGTGATCTCGCTCAGATCCCTGGAGAGGAGATCCCCGAGCGAGATCGCGCGCGCAGATTCAACGGCACGAACTGCCGCATCCAGACGCGGCCGCCGTCCCCCAGCAGGATCGAGCAGAGGATATGCCTCGAACACCTCGACGCTCTCCGCCACCTCCTCGGGACGAGGCGCGATGGTGACGCCGCCGGACGTGGCGGCGAGATCGGTGACCTCATCGAAGAAGCGCGAGATCTCGCGGATGCTGCCCTTCGGGGTCCAGGAGGCCGAGAGAAGGAGATCGCTGCGCGCGCGAGTCAGTGCCACATAGGCGAGCCTGCGCTCTTCGGCGATCTGGTGGGCGTGGTTCCGCTTCGCGAACTCCTCGATTTCGACCTGCTGATCGCCGTGGTCCGTGATCTCCAGATCAAGCTCCGGCAACGAATCGCGATCTCCCCGGAGCGGGTATGGCAGCCCGCCGTCTTTCGAGATCCATCCCCGATCCTCCCCCTCCCTCTTGCGTGTGTCGAAGCCAGGAAACTGCGATTCGTTCAGACCCGCCACGGCAACAACATCCCATTCGAGGCCTTTCGCAGCGTGGACGGTGAGCACCTGAACGGCGGCATCGGTGGGCTCTGTGGCGCCGAGTTCGAGGCCCCTCTCATTTTGATCCGCAGCCGAAAGCCAGTCGAGGAATCCACCAAGGGACGGATTGAGAGTTCCCGCGGCGAACGAGGCTGCGTGACCAGCGAACGCGTCAAGATTGGCGCGCGCGGCCGTGGGATCCGCCCCAGCACGGGACGCCACCTCAATATCGAGGCCAAGGATCCGCTCAGCACGCGCAATCACATCCACCAAGGGATACGCGAGCATGGCCCGGATTCGCCTCAGTTGGTGTGCAATCCGTGCGATTCGGGCACGAGCATCCGCGGTGAGTTCCCCACGCAGCCACCCCGGTGGCGGCGGATCGTCGACCGCTTCGACGATCGAAGAGGAGTCCTCGTCGTCGCCCGCCACCTCCCGCGCCCAGCGTTGCAGAATCTCCAGATCGCTCAGCCCCAGGCGCGCATTCGTGAGCAACCGCATCATGGCGTCCCCTCGCGCGGCATCGTGCGCCACCGTAAGGGCGCTGCGGAGGTCCACGATCTCCGGTGCCCGCAAGAGGCCGGAAAGCCCCACCACCTCGGCAGGGACCCCGGCGTCGCGGAGCGCCTGCACGATCGGTGTGAACTGCCTGCGGGTTCGCAAGAGCACAGCCGCCGTGAGGCCTCCGGCCGTGGGGCTCCACCGTTGCGTGATCCACGAGGCGATCTCCTGCGCCTCCTGTGCTTCCGTGGCGGTCACGATCCCCGTGACGGAGCCCGTGCCGGCCCCGGGGCGCTCGGTGAGGGGCTCCACGTGGACGCGGGATGCCTCACGTAGCGGCCGCGAGAGAGTGTTCGCCGCATCGAGAATCGTGCTGTCATTCCGCCACGATGTGGCGAGTGAGTAGACCGGCACTTCACCGCCGAGTTCGGAGAAGGCCTCGCGAAACCCATCGAGCGAATCGGCCGACGCCCCTCTCCAGGAGTAGATTGCCTGGTTCGGATCTCCCACTGCGGTGACCGCGTACCCGCGGCCGAAGATATCCGCCATCAGGCCAAGTTGCGCCACCGAAGTGTCCTGGAACTCGTCGAGGAGCACCGCCTTGTGGCGCGCCCGGAAGGACTCTCCAATGCTCGGGATGCTCTGCGCGAGTTGGCAGGCGATGGCGACCTGGTCCGCGTACTCGACCACGCCGAGTGCGCGCTTGCGCTCCTCGAACGCACTGACCAGCTCCAGCAACATCGCGCGGGCGCGGAGGGTTGAGGGGAGCGCGTGATGCTCGTGTCTCGTCTTCACGAGCTTGCCCTCCCTCTCCGCCTCTGCGAGATCGGCGAGTTCGAGAATCCCGCT
>JAKDIE010000166.1 GCA_030450655.1 Ruaniaceae bacterium | reverse complement strand
ACAGCACCGATTCGGTGAGGATCTTCGCGACGAGGGCCGGCAGGCCGAGGTGCGCAAGCAGGCTCGTGCCCGCGATCGACGCGCCCAGCAGCCCGAGCGCCAGGAGCACGTACCCGACGACGGCGCGGCGGAGACTCCCGCTGTAGCCTCGGAAGACGACCGCGCCGTTGAGCGCAAAGTTGGCTCCCGCGCTGACGAGGCGGGCCCCCGCGATGGAAGCGGGGATTGCGCCCGTCATGCCGTAAAGCACTGCGAACGCCACGGTGTCGATTGCGAACGAGGCGAGTGAACTGCCCGCGAAAAGGACGAGTGGAAGCATGACCCGCACCGAGTCCGCGATGGGGCGGAAGTGGGTGCCGTCATTGCCGGCGTAGTACACGGTCTCGATTGGCACCTCGCGCACGACGATGCCTGCGCCTGAGCAGCGCAGAAGCATGTTCTGCTCGTACTCGAAGCGGTTGCCCGGAACCTCAAGTGCCCACGGCACGAGATCGGACGGAATGCCGCGCAGGCCAGTCTGCGTGTCCGAGACCGAATACCCGGCCGCGAAGTGAAAGAGGCGACGGGAGATCGCGTTGCCGAACCGGCTCGCTAGCGGGACGTCCACGGTGAAGCCCCGGCAACAGAGGACGAGCTGATTTCGAGTAGTGGTCTCGTGCGCCACGCGGAGGATGTCATTGGGAGTGTGCTGGCCGTCGCTGTCCGCGGTGATGACGTCCTCGTGAGGATGAGTGCAGCGCAGGTGCGCGAGGCCCACCTTGAGTGCCGCACCCTTCCCGCGGTGCGTCGGCATCTGGACAATTTCCGCGCCGGCCGCGCTCGCCGCGGCGAACTGGGGATCGTAGAGCGGCCCACTGCCGTCGTCGACCACGAGAACGTGGGTGAGGGAATCCAGGCGGCGCAGTCCGCGCACCACCTCGGGGAGGCGCTCGGTGGGTTCGTAGGACGGGATCAGGACAGCCATTTGGTCACCCCGCCACGTAGAGAATGTCGGAGGTGCCACGCTCGCCGTTGTTGGAGGGCTGGTTCAGCACCTCGCCGTTGAAGTAGAAGGTGGAGGAGCCGCCTCCGTCGAGGTTGTACGCCGTTGTTGCACCCAGATCGCGCATGATCTGAGCGAGTTCGGGCAGCGTCACACCGCGGCTGTACCCCGCGTCGCGACCATCGACGACAACGAAAACCAGGTGATTCGTGTCGATGATCCCGACGGCGGTGCGCGGCTGTTCCCCCTGGATTGAGTGGTTGCCGAAGTTCGTGTCCACCTCGACCTGGTCGATGCCCGAGATGATCTGGCCATCTTCGACGAGCGCCGGTCCGAAGGAGAGCGTGTTCCATGCGCCGGCGTCGAGCAGTTCCTGCGCGCTGGTGGTGGTCTCGTCGTACACCTCGGCGGTGCCGTCGCGGTAGAACACGAGGCCGATCCGGGCCGGCTCGTCGCGGAAGATCACCCCATTGCGGATCACGATGCCGGTGTCACGGAAGCCGTAGTAGTCGCCGTTGATGGCGAAGACAGCACCCTTGGCGGCGGCGATCTCGCTCGTCTTCTCGATAATGTTGAGGCCGAACTGGTCCTGTGCGAACGCCGAGCGAAGGGCGGTTGCGTCGCTGAGGACGACGTCGGCCACATAGTAGGTGACGGTGTCGGCGCCCGAGCCGGTGGTGACGGTGCTGATCGTGCCCGCCGCATCATCGTTCGTGAACGTGGTGTCCGTGATCTCGGTGGAGGTGGACTCCTCCGCGACGGTCGCGTCGCTCGCCGCCGCGGAATGCGACGTCTGTGCCGCCTCATACTCGGCGACATTCGCGATCTCCACGTGGTCCAGCACGAAGCGGTCGAGTGCCCATACCGACGCGCCACCGCCGATCACGAGCGCTGCCGCCATTGTCAGCGCTATTCCGGCTCGAAGTCGAGTCATCGTCATACCTCCGTGAGTTGAGCGTTGAACTCACTGTGGAGGCTCACACTGGGGGTAACCTGCCGATGTCCCTGCTATTCGCTTGGCGGTGGCTGTGGGTTTCCTGTGGGAGCGCCCACGTCGGTCCCAAAAGAGTCAGGGAACGCGCCGGCGGTAGAGATCAGATCCACCCCTCAGTGAGGGGTGCCCGATGTCATGTCCAGAAAGTGAATCCCAACCAGGTCGCGGCGGCCGCCATAAGCAGAAGCACGATGTTCATTGCGATGATGTTGGTCTCCCCGCGCCGCAGATGTAGTACCACCGCGCCCACCTGGAGGAGGGCTAGACCGAGTGCCGCGAGCGGGGCCAGCAGGGTCGACGTCTTGGTGAGAGCGGGCATGAGCAGCCCGACGGCGCCCGCGATCTCCAACGCTCCGATCGCCTTGATGGCCCACGCAGGGAAGCTTTTCGCCCACGCGAGACCAGCGTCGAGCAAGGTCTCCTTTGACTTGTAGACCTTCTGCGACCCGGCCATCAGATAGAGGACGGCGAGGATTCCAGCAAGAACCCAGTACGCGATCAGCACGGCATACTCCTTACGACTCACCTACACAGTAGCCGCAATGGCCGTTCGCCGACCGGGCGATGGCACATTCAGTGCCCCCGCCGGGACTCGAACCCGGAACCTGCAGATTAGAAGTCTGTTGCTCTATCCATTGAGCTACGGAGGCCGCGACACTACTGTACCGGCGATGCTGGCATGCCACGTGCGGCCGATCTCCTAAGATTGGACCGTGACTGAGGAACCGAGCGCAACATTGCGGCACTTACTGAGTGAAGTGAACGCGCTCGTTGACGCCACAACGTTCCCGTTCAATCTGCCTGGCGTCGAAGAGGCGATCGCGCTACGTGAACGACTCTCCACCCGCATCGCGACCCACCTGCTGCCGCGAGTGGGAATCGAGAATGCCCCGGCCGTGGCGGTTCTGGGCGGATCTGCGGGTGCGGGAAAATCCACGCTACTGAACTCCATCGTGCGCGCGGAGGTGTCCGAAGCCGGCGTGGTGCGTCCCACCACGCGCACGCCAGTTCTCGCCCACCACCCGTCGCTCACACACCACCCACTCGAGGCGATCTCCACCAGCGTCTCGCATCGGGCGATTCCCCCCACCATGGTGCTCGTGGACGCACCTGATCTCGATTCTTTGGACGAGGGGAACCGCCGGATCGCTCTCACGCTCCTGGACTCGGCGGATCTCTGGATCTTCGTCACATCGGCGGCACGATACGGCGACCAGTTGCCCTGGGCCACACTGATCAGCGCCCGCGAGCGCGGCATGCAGGTCGCCGTCGTCCTCAATCGCGTACCGCCAGCGGCACGCGCGGCCGTTCGCTCGGACCTGCTGAAGCGCCTTGATTCACTCGGGCTCGGTTCATCTCCGCTCTTCGTCATTGAGGACGTTTCGCCCCACGAAGGACCGCTGCCGCGCCCACTGGTCGATGAGTTCGTGCAGTGGCTGGAGGTGGCCGCTGGTGCACGGCAAGCGCGTGGAATGATCCGGAGGACGACGGCGGGGGTGTGGCAATCCATCCACGACGGCCTCGTGGAACTCTCCTCCGCAGTCGATGCGCAAGCGCGTGCCGCGGCGCGACTCGGACGCATCACCGTGACCTCGGTGCGTGGCCCACAAAAGGACCTCGACGCGGCGATTGTGAGCGGCGAACTGGCGCTCGGCGCGCCCACAGCACGATGGCTCACGCTCGCCTCGGAGGGCGGGGTGCTCGCTCCGTTCACCTCCTCGGACCCGGTCAAGGCGGGCACGCAACAGGCGAAACGCACGCACGCCGTGGCTCTGCTCACGCAGGAGGTGCGCGCCAGCGCCGTGCGGCTCCTTTCCGACGCGATCCAGGATGCTGCCGCCGCCGCACGAGAAGGATGGCACCAGATGGATGCCACCCATCTTTGCTCGAGTATCTCGCCGATGCGCCCAGGCGAGGGGCGCGCGGCCGCCGAGGCTGCGGTCGACGCCTGGCTTGAGGGCGTGCTCGGCCTGCTCGATGCGCGTGCCCTCGAGCCGTCCGAACGGATGCGCGAACTGGTAGAGCCTGCCGGTATTCGTGACTTGGTAGTGGCCGCAGCGGTGGGAATCCCGGGCGCTGTGCAGGCATCGAAGGCGTTCGTTGACGAGACTATTCACTACGAGGCACTCGCGGGCCTGCGAGAAGCCGCGCGGCGCGCCGTTGGTGCGGCGGCCGCGCCGTATCTGACCGCCGTGCGCGCGTTGCCCACCGCGGATGTGGCGACCAGGCTTCGCGTGAGAGCCGCAGAGCTGAAGGGCCACATTCATGGCGAGTGACGTCCAGGAACAGATCGACAGCATGCGCGCGGCACTCGAGAGTTCCGCCGGGTGCCTGCCCCCCGAGGTTGATGCGGCGGCGCGCGCGGCGCTCGCTGATGCAGCGCGGCGCTACGAGCAGGCGGGAGACCAC
>JAKDIE010000165.1 GCA_030450655.1 Ruaniaceae bacterium | reverse complement strand
ATCCGCGCCGTCCCCGGTTTGCCGACGACGACGCCCCCCAACTCCAGCATCGAATCGCACCCCAGGATGAGCGTGCGTTCGGGGGACTCTGCGGCCACAGCCTCGGCCTTCGCCTGCGCGAGCGCGAGCACTTGTTGCGCGGCGGAGAGAGGAGCCCCCGCGAGCTCCCCCGCGGAGATCGCGGCGGCGAGGATTGAGTCCTCATCGAGGTCCGCCACGCGTACCACGGGCTCGATTCCGATGCTGCGAAGCGTGGTGAGGCGCGCGGGCGAGGCAGAGGCGAGTATCACTCGGCGAGCGCCCAACGTAGGGTGTCGAGACCCACCGATCCCACGTCGAGTGCGCGACGGTGGAAGGCCTTCAGATCGAACTCCTCACCGCGCGCCGCCGCGGCCGCCACGGAGTCGTCACGAATCTGCTCCCAGAGGCGTTGACCCACCTTGTACGAGGGTGCCTGGCCGGGCCATCCCAAGTACCGGTTCAGCTCGAAAGCGAGGGTCTTCTTGTCCATCGACGCATTCGCCTGCAGGAACGCCCACGCCGCGGCGCGATCCCACGTGCCGGAGCCGAGTTCGGCCGGTAGCGGCTTGCCCAAGTGGACGCCGATATCGAGTACCACGCGGGCCGCGCGCAGGCGCTGCGCATCGAGCATGCCCATGCGATCGCCCGGATCGGAGAGGTATCCGAGATCCTCCATGAGGCGCTCGGCGTAGAGCGCCCACCCCTCTCCGTGGCCGGAAACCCAGCTGAACATGCGCCGCCACGTGTTGAGCAGTGCCTCGCGGTAGACGGTCTGGCCGAGCTGAAGGTGGTGGCCGGGTACGCCCTCGTGGAACACCGTGGTCTTTTCCAGCCAGGTCCCAAATGTCTCGACGCCTGCGGGCACGGACCACCACATGCGGCCCGGCCGCGAGAAGTCGCCGGTGGGAGGCGTGTAGTAGATGCCTCCCGTCTGTGTGGGGGCGATGCGGCACTCGAGGCGCTGCACGGGCTCAGGGATATCGAAATGCGTGCCGTTGAGATCGGCGATTGCCCGATCCGAGGTCTCCTGCATCCACTTCTGCAGTGCCTCCGTGCCGTGAAGCTGGCGCGCGGGATCGGCGTTCAGCTTCGCGATGGCCTCCTCGGGCGTGGTGCCCGCGCCGTACAACTCGGCCGCAACGGACTCCTGCTCGGCCACGATCTCCGCGAGGATCCCGCGCCCCCACTCGTACGTCTCGTCCAAATCGATCTCGGCACCGAGGAAGTAGCGCGAGAACCGCTGATACCGTTCGCGCCCCACGCCTTCCTGCTCGGGGGCCACCGGCGCCAGTTCCATGGTGAGGAATGCGCCAAGATCCGCATACCCCTGCCGGGCGTCCGCGGCACCCTCCTCGAGTTCCGAGCGCAAAGCCGGGCTGAGTTCGCCGTCGGGCAGGGAAGCATTCGCCGCGAGCGCCGTGAAGAACGATGTGTCCCGATCCGCGATCGCGTCGATTTGCTGGAGCACCTCGCCGATCTGGCGCGCGGCGGGGATCATCTCGCGGCTGGCGCCGAGGCTGAGCGCTTCGCGGTAGCTGGACAGGCTCGCGGGGATCGCCTTCATGCGCGCCGCGATGTTCTCCCAATGTTCCACACTCTGCGTGGGCATCAGGTCAAGAACGTCCCGCAGGTCCTGCGTGGGGGAGGAGATCACGTTGAGATCGCGCAGGTGCTCGCCGGCGTCGTGCAGTTCGAGGTAGAGCCCATGGCGTTCGACGACGGCCGCCTGGGTCACGCGGTCCACGTCATCCTGGGGGGTCTCGGCCTGGACGGCGGTGAGGAAGTCGCGTTCGAGTTGCGCCACGTCCGCCACGGCGTCCGGCGAGTAATCGGGCATCTTGTCATCCACGCCGGGCAGGCCGAGCATGGTGGACATCGTGGGATTCAGAATGCAGTACGCCTGGACGAAGTCGTCGGCGAGGCGGTCAATGGGTGTGGTCTGGCGGCGCTCAGTCATATCAAGCACGCTACACCTACGCGCGGAACGCCGGGTGAACAGCTGCGCCAGCAGAGGCGAACTATGCCCCCAACGTTCCGAGGTAGAGCTGGATCACCTTCGGGTCCACGAGGAGTTCGCGCCCGGTCCCTGTATACGCGGTGGTTCCCTGATCGAGCACGTACCCCCGGTCGGCAATCTGCAGGCACCTGCGGGCATTCTGCTCCACCATGATCACCGTGACGCCGGTCTTGTTGATCTGGCGCGTGCGAATGAACGTCTCGTCTTGACGAATGGGGGAGAGGCCGGCGGAGGGCTCGTCGAGGAGGAGCACCTGCGGGTCCATCATGAGGGCGCGCGCCATCGCGACCATCTGCCGCTCGCCGCCGGAGAGGGAGGCGCACCGTTGGTTTCGCCGTTCGCCGAGCACCGGGAATATCGCCACGATCCTGTCGAATTGCTCCGTCACCTTCTTGTGGTTCTGGTACGCGCCCATCTCCATGTTTTCGTAGATGGTCAGCGAGGGGAACACGTTGTTGGACTGCGGCACGAAGCCAACGCCCCGGCGTACCAACTGATCCGCGCGCAGGCCGGTGATGTCCTCTCCCGCGAGCGTGACGGTTCCCTCGGAGATGGGAACGAGCCCAAAGAGCGCCTTCAGGAACGTCGATTTGCCGGCGCCGTTCGGGCCGATGATCCCGATCAGTTCGCCCGCGCGCACCTCCATCGAGCACCCGTTGAGGATATTGATTCCGGGGATGTATCCGGCGATGAGGTGATCCGCGTTCAGGATCACGGGTGCGTCGCTCATTCGGTGCCCTCCTCGAGGCTCGCGGAGAGATCCGTGTCATGGTGGGCACCCAAGTAGGCATCCTGCACGGCGGTATCCTGCATGACCGAGTCCGGTGGGCCCTCGGCGATGATCTTGCCTTCGGCCATGACCACCACCCAATCCGAGATTCGCCGCACCATGTGCATGTCATGCTCCACAAAGAGGACGGTGCGCCCCTCCGCCTTCAGGTTCATGACGTGCTCCAGGAGGGACTCGGTGAGCGCCGGGTTCACTCCGGCCATCGGCTCATCGAGCATGATCATCTCGGGTTCGGACATCAGCGCGCGCGCCATCTCGAGCAGCTTGCGCTGGCCACCGGAGAGTTCGCCGGCGAAGTCATCCCGCTTCTCGTACAGCTTGAACTTCTTCAGAAGCTCCACGGCCTTCTCGGTGATCTCCTCCTCCTGCGCCTTCCAGAGCGGCTTCACGAAGGCGCGCAGGATATTCTCGCCCTTCTGCTGGGCGGCGCCGAGGCGCAGGTTCTCCATCACGGTCATGCCGGAGAGCGCCTTGGTGAGCTGGAACGTACGCACCTTTCCTGCCCGCGCCACCTTCGCCGGGGATGTGCCACGCATCGAGTGCCCGTTGAAGAGCCACTCGCCGCGCTGCGGCTTGTCGAATCCCGTGAGCAGGTTGAAGAACGTGGACTTGCCCGCACCGTTGGGGCCGATGAGCGCGGTGATCGAGTTCCGCTGGACCTCAAAGTGGTCCACGTCCACCGCCACGAGCCCACCGAACGAGCGAATGATCCCGTCCGCCACGATGATCGGATCGGGTTTGGGTGCGCCCGGGGCATGCTCCACGCCTTCGAACATGCTGGTTGTTGCGTTAGCCATTGAGTGCCAACTCCCTCTTGTTTCCAAGGATTCCTTGCGGCCTGAACACGATGAGCAGCATCAGCGTGATGCCCACGAGCGTGAGAGCGAATGGTTCCACCTCGTTCGGCCCGAGCACGGACGAGGGGATGAGGGCTGAGGTGGTGCCGCGCACGAGCACGAGCGCACCCCAGAACAGGATCGAGCCCAGAGCGGGACCGAATACTGAGGCCGCGCCGCCGAGCAGGAGCAGCGTCCACACCCAGAACGTCGTCGGCCGTCCCATAGAATCGGGTTGCACGGAGTTCGCGTGGGCCCACACCACGCCGGCCAGCGCCCCGAGCATCCCTCCGATCACGAGCGCCTGCATCTTGTAGGAGAACACGTTCTTGCCGAGCGAACGCACGGCGTCCTCGTCCTCCCTGATGCCCTTGAGGACACGGCCCCACGGCGACTTGGACAGGCGCCAGAAGACCGCGATGAACACGAGCACCAAGATCCAGCCGACGACGAGGAGCCACCAGGAGGTGGATCGGGAACCATGGAGCGCAAACGGTCCGAAGGAGACCATCGCATCCGGGAACGGCGAGAGCTCCTCGAACGGGGCCTTGAACTCGTTGCCGCGGATTCCGGAGGCGCCGCCCGTGAGCCATGCGAGTTTCTGGGATCTGCCGAGATATCGGATCATCTCCGCTGCGGCGATCGTGACTATCGCTAAGTAATCACCCCTCAGCCGGAGAGTTGGCCAGCCCAGGATGATGGCGAACACGCCTGCGGCGAGGAGCGAGACGAGCAGGCCCATCACGAGGGAGCCGCCCTCGCGGACCACGATGGCGT
>JAKDIE010000164.1 GCA_030450655.1 Ruaniaceae bacterium | reverse complement strand
TGATGCCGATCAGAGTCGGCAACACGGCATCGGGAGGGGAATCGAACATCACCACCCATTCAACCTGAAAATCACGCGGTACTGTGGACACGATTGGAAGGACCACGATGACCCGAGCCTCAACGGAGCACCAGAAGGCGCTCCTCGCTGTGCAGAAGCTGGACACGCGCCTCGCGCGCGTCGCGCACGAACGCCGCACTTTACCTGTCCACGCCCGGATCTCTGAGTTGGAGGCGCAGGCCGCCGGGCTTGAGCGCACGCGGATCGAAGCCACAACGAATCGTTCTGACACGAGCCGGGAGCTCGCGCGCATCGAGCACGACGTGGAGCAGATCCACACGCGCGCCACGCGGCACCAGGACCGCTTGATGGCGGGTGCCTCCGCCAAGGAGGCGCAGGCCATCGAGAACGAACTGGCGCTCCTCACCGGCCGCACGGCCGAACTCGAGGACCTGCAGTTGGAGCAGATGGAAAAGGTGGAGGGTTTCGACTCGGAGCTCGTCAGGATCGCGGAACTGATCGAGCAGTGCCAGAGCGAGCTGACCGCCGCGATCGGCGAGCGCACCAAAGAGTTCGCGAGGATTGACGTCGAGGTGCGTTCGCTGTCCACCGAACGGGAGGCGATCGCTGCGGCCCTACCGAGTGATCTGATCGAGCTCTATGACGAGATTCGTGCCGAAACGGGAGGGCTCGGCGCAGTCGCGATCCACGGCACCCGCACGGAGGGCGTCTCGATCGACTTCTCTCTTTCAGAAATCGACGCGATCAACGCGGCTCCACCGGAGGAAATCGTGATCTCCGAAGAGCAGGGCTACATCTTGGTGCGCCTGTGACTCTGTACGTCAATACCGACGGCGGCTCCCGCGGTAATCCCGGACCTGCCGGTTACGGGGTGGTCATCACGGACGGCGACGGTTCGCTTGTGATGGAGATCGCCGCGTTCATCGGTACGGCAACTAACAACGTGGCCGAGTACAGCGCCGTCGTGGATGCGCTCGAGACTATCGCTGCGCACCACGGGGACGAAAGAGTCGTGGTCCGCGCCGATTCGAAGCTCGTTGTGGAGCAGCTCTCCGGGCGCTGGAAGATCAAAAACCCCTCAATGCAGGAACTCGCGCGGCGCGCCACGAAGGCCCTCCCGCGGCACCGGGTGACGTTTCAGTGGGTGCCCCGCGCCCAGAATGCCGCCGCGGACAAGCTGGCGAACGAGGCCATGGATTCGCAGAAGTCTCGCCGTACCGGCACACTGCCTGGGGGAGCGGCATCCGCGAAGGAGGCACCGCCGTCGGCCCCTGCTCCACAGCCCGCACAGACGGCCACAGAATGGGACAGCGACACCCTCTTCTGAGGACGTGAGGGGCGAATGAGCTGGCCTGTACGCCGGGTTCTGTCATGGATGGCCATCCATCTCGCCGCCGCGTTGCCACGGCGATCTAGCAACCTACCCGCAGGTATTGAGCGAGCAACTCACCTGCTGTCTGGTCTTGCTCCGAGTGGGGTTTACCGAGCCACCCCCGTCACCGGGGGCGCTGGTGGTCTCTTACACCACCGTTTCACCCTTACCTCCGAAGAGGCGGTCTGCTTTCTGTTGCACTAGCCCGCGGGTCACCCCGGGTGGGCGTTACCCACCACCCTGCTCTGTGGAGCCCGGACGTTCCTCGGCGAGGGTGAACCCTCGACGCGGCCATCCGGCCAGCTCATTCGCTTTGCACAGTCTACGCGGCATTCGCACTGCTATCTTGGACAAACGTGAGCGACAACATAGTGCGTGTGGGACCTTGTTCACTAGGACGTCAGACCCCCATTCTGAGAGAATCGAACTACCGCCATACAACCGAAGATAGGAACAGGACATTGACCACCATTGACACCCCCGCAACGCAGGGCACCACGTCTCCGTGGGAGGGTTTCACCTCCGGTCCGTGGACAGAGCACATTGATGTGCGTGATTTCATCCAGCGGAACTACACGCCGTACGAGGGCGATGACGCTTTCCTCGCCGGCCCCACCGCGCGGACCACGCACGTCTGGAAGGTTCTTTCCGACATGTTCCCGGAGGAGCGTGCGAAGGGCGTCTACGACGTCGACCCCATAACCCCGGCGGGAATCACCGCACACGCTCCCGGTTACATCGAAAAGGACAAGGAAGTCATCGTCGGGCTCCCGACCGACGCCCCCCTGAAGCGCGCGATCATGCCGCTCGGTGGCTGGCGCATGGTGGAGACCGAGTTGGAGACGTACGGCTACCCCGTTGATCCCGCTCTGAAGAAGATCTACACGGACATCCGCAAGACCCACAACGCTGGCGTGTTCGACGCCTACCCGGCGAACGTCCGCAAGGCGCGTTCGGCGCACATCGTGACCGGCCTGCCGGACGCGTACGGCCGCGGCCGCATCATCGGTGACTACCGCCGCGTGGCCCTGTACGGCGTGGACTACCTGATCGCGCAGAAGAAGGAAGAGAAGCTTGCGCTCGACGATCTGCGCTCGGTCGAGACCGTGATCCGCGATCGTGAGGAGCTCTCCGAGCAGATCCGCGCTCTCGGCGAACTGAAGCAGATGGCCGCCAGCTACGGCTTCGACATCTCGAACCCCGCATCGACTGCGAAGGAAGCCGTGCAGTGGCTCTACTTCGCCTACCTCGCCGCCGTCAAGGAGCAGAACGGCGCGGCGATGAGCCTCGGCCGCACCTCCACCTTCCTCGACGTGTTCATCGAGCGCGATCTCGTTTCCGGCGCGATCACCGAGGATGAGGCGCAGGAGATCATCGACGACTTCGTGATCAAGCTGCGCATCGTGCGCTTCCTGCGCACCCCGGAGTATGACGAGCTCTTCTCGGGCGATCCCACCTGGGTGACCGAATCCATCGGTGGCATTGGCGCGGACGGCCGTTCGCTCGTCACGAAGAACTCGTTCCGCTTCCTGCAGACCCTGCACAACCTGGGCCCGGCACCCGAGCCGAACCTGACCGTGTTCTGGCACGAGAATCTCCCGGAAGGCTTCAAGCGCTTCTGCGCCCGCACCTCCATCGAGACCTCGGCCATCCAGTACGAGTCGGATCACCTGATCCGCGATTTCTGGGGCGACGACGCCGCGATTGCCTGCTGCGTCTCCGCGATGGCCGTGGGCAAGCAGATGCAGTTCTTCGGAGCGCGCGTGAACCTCGCCAAGTCCCTCCTCTACGCCATCAACGGCGGCCGGGACGAGAACACGGGCAAGCAGATCGCGCCCGTGCTTCCCTCCGTCGAGGGTGACGTCCTGATGTACGACGACGTGCTGGGCAAGTTCGACACGCTGCTCGATTGGCTGGCCGAGACCTACGTGGACGCGCTCAACTGCATTCACTACATGCACGACAAGTACGCGTACGAGCGCATCGAGATGGCGTTGCACGACGGCGAGATTCTGCGCACCCTGGCCTGCGGCATCGCCGGTCTCTCCGTGGCTGCAGACTCGCTCTCGGCGATCAAGTACGCCGTCGTCAAGCCGATCCGTAACGACGATGGCCTCGTGGTGGACTACGAGATCACCGGCGAGTTCCCGCACTTCGGGAACGACGACGATCGCGTGGACGAGATCGCAGTGGACCTGACCCGTCGCTTCATGGACAAGATCCGCAAGCTCCCCACGTACCGCGACGCGATGCACACGCAGTCCGTGCTCACGATCACCTCGAACGTGGTGTACGGCAAGGCCACCGGAAACACCCCGGATGGCCGCCGCGCTGGCGAACCCTTCGCCCCCGGTGCCAACCCGATGAACGGACGCGACACGCACGGCATGCTCGCCTCGGCGCTCTCGGTTGCGAAGCTTCCGTACAGCGAGGCGCAGGACGGTATTTCGCTGACCAACACGGTGGTGCCCTCGGGTCTCGGCCGCACGCAGGACGAGCAGGTCACCAACCTGGTGGGTCTGCTGGACGCCTACATGGGCTCTGACGGCTTCCACGTGAACATCAACGTCTTGAACCCCGAGACGCTGAAGGACGCGATGGAGCACCCGGAGAACTACCCGCAGCTCACGATTCGCGTCTCGGGCTACGCGGTGAACTTCGTGCGGCTCAGCCGTGAGCAGCAGCTCGATGTTCTGAACCGCACGTTCCACGGAAGCGTATGACCACTTCAGTAGAACCGACGCAATCGCGTACGGTACGCATCGCAGGGGTGCGTACCGGCGCGCTTGCGTCGGTTCACTCATGGGAGCTCGTGACCGCCGTCGACGGCCCGGGAACCCGCATGACGATCTTCCTCTCGGGGTGCCCACTGCGGTGCCTCTTCTGCCACAATCCGGACACCATGCAGATGCGCATGGGCCGCACGATGTCGTTCGACGACGTCGTGTCCCGCGTCAACCGCTATCGTCCCGTTTTCGCGGCAACAGGAGGCGGGCTCACGATCTCGGGCGGCGAGCCACTCATGCAGCCAGCATTCGTGGACAAGCTCGTGCACTGGGCACACA
>JAKDIE010000163.1 GCA_030450655.1 Ruaniaceae bacterium | reverse complement strand
CCGTGGTGATGCGCACCAGGTTCTAGGCCTCGAGGTACGGAGCGAGCGACGCGCGGCAGTACACGCCGAGCGGAATCTCGCGGCCGTCCGTGCTCGTCAGCGACGAGTGCTCGCCGTGGTACGGCCCGGCAACGATCGCCGTGATGTAGCAGGACATGATCTCGGTGGGCGGGAACACCCAGGTGGCCACGCCGTCGTCGGGCTCACCCTGCACCCCATGCTGGTTGGAGAGCACCTCCCAGTGCCCCGGCGCGCTCACAGTGAAGGCGAACGTGGCCTTGAGATCGGGCTGCTCGAACACGGCGAACACGCGCCGCGAATCCGCCACCTCGAACTGCGAGTACAGGTACACCTCACCATCGGCCGGGTCCACGAAGCGGTGCAGGCCCTCGCCCGTGTTCGAGTAGAGGCAGGTGGCATCCACCACGAGCTCGTTCTCGGCCGCGAGCCCCGTGAGCGCGATGCGCGAATCCGCGAAGGCCGCCAGGTCCACGGGTGCCCCGTTGAGGGTGATCCGCTCCACCGATTCCGCGATCAGGTCCACGAAAGTCTCGGCGCCGGCGCGTGCGGCAAATCGAATCGTGGTGATCGAGCGGAACGTGGTCTGCGAACCGGTGAGATCGAGATCGACATCGTAGCTGTGGGTCGAGACGATGGCGGCGCGCGCCTCCGCCTCAGTGCGGGTGAGATTCTGCCCGGGCATGGGGCTCCTTTCGTTCGGAATCGATACTTTCACGCGTCCACGGCGAACAGCGAACCGGGGCACAATGGGGGTATGGACAAAGTCGATTTCTACTTCGACGTGACCTGCCCGTGGGCATGGGTCGCGTCCCGCTGGATTCTCGAGGTGGAGGCCCAGTGCGAAATCTCACTCACCTTCCGCCCGATGAGCCTGGCGGCGCTCAACGAAGGGCGGGACCTCAGCGATGACTACCGCCGTGCGATGGACGCCGCCTGGGCACCGATGCGCGTGGTGGCGGCAGCCGAGGAGTTCGCGGGGCACGACGCCGTTCGCGCCCTCTACACGGCCATCGGGACGCGCTTCCACCCCGATGGGCGCGCCAAGACGGACCGCGATGTGCTCGTTGAGGCGCTCGCCGAGGCCGAACTGCCGGAGTCACTGATCTCGGTTGCGGACGCCCCCGAGTGGGATGACGCCCTGCGCCGCGCGAAGACGCGCGTTGCCGAGATGGTGGGGACGGACGTCGGTACGCCAACGATTCGCGTGAACGGCGTTGCGTTCTTCGGGCCCGTGCTGGCCTCGATCCCGCGCGGCGAGGATGCCCTGCGCGTGTTCGACGGCGCCGTGGCGATGGCCTCCTACCCGGACTTCTACGAGCTCAAGCGCTCGCGCGATATCAGCCCCAGCTTCGACTGAGTCACCAGATGGCGACTCGCTCCTCTGGGCCGAGCCACATGCCGTCGCCGTCCGCGACCCCGAAGGCCTCGTGAAACTCGGGCACGTTTCGCGCCACCTGGTTGCAGCGGAACTCGGCCGGGGAGTGCGGATCAATCGAGAGCAGGCGGATGATGTCCTGATCGCGCCCCTTCTGCTGCCACACCTTCGCCCAGTTCAGGAAGTAGCGTTGGAGGGCCGTGGCGTCGTCGGCCTGGGGCTCGTCCTCAAGTGAAGAACCTCGCTCGGCCAGGGCGATCTTGTACGCCTTCAGCGCGATCGAGAGTCCGCCGAGGTCCCCGATGTTCTCGCCGATGGTCAGCGCGCCGTTCACGTGATGCTCGGAGCCGGCGAGTTGGGCGGGCGTGAGTGCCTCGTACTGGCCGATGAGTGCTGTGGTGCGGGCCTCGAACGCCTCACGGTCCGCCTCGGTCCACCAGGAGCGGAGCGCCCCCGTGGCGTCGTAGTGCGAGCCCTGATCGTCGAATCCGTGGCCAATCTCGTGCCCGATCACGGCGCCGATACCGCCGAAGTTCTCCGCGTCGTCGGCCTCAAGATCGAAGAACGGCGGTTGCAGGATCGCGGCAGGGAAGGCGATCTCGTTGGTGGGCGGCATGTAGTAGGCGTTGACCATGTGCGGCGGCATGAGCCACTCCTCGCGATCCACCGGGCGGGCGAGCTTGCTCACGGAGTACGCCAGGTTGTGCGCGGCGATCGCGCGGACGTTCGCCAATAGATCGCCGGGAGTTACCTCAAGCGCCGAGTAATCGCGCCACGTGCTCGGGTACCCGATCTTCGGCAGGAACGTGTCGAGCTTCGCGAGTGCCTGGGCCTTGGTGTCCTCCCCCATCCACTCGAGTTGCGTGATCGATTCGCGGTACGCGGCGAGCAGGTGCGCCACGAGCGTGTCCATCCGCTCCTTCGCCTCCGGCGGGAAGTGCCGCGCCACGAAGAGCTCACCCACGGCCTCGTCGAGGCCACTATCCACGAACGCGAGCGCACGCTTCCAGCGGTCCTTGATCTCGGTGGCGCCGGTGAGCACGGTGCCGTAGAAGGCGAAGCGGGCGTCCACGATCTCGGCGTTCAGGTACGGGCCGCGCGCGATCACGAGGTGCGCGAGCAGCCAGGTCTTGAGATCGCCCAGGTCCGAGGCCGGCCAGAGGCTGCCGAGTGCTTCGAAGAACGGCGGGGTCATCACCTCGAGGCGCGCGAAGGCCTCGCCATGGCCGGTGCCCTCGGCCCACGCATCCATGGGGAATCCCGCGGTGAGCGCGCACAACTCCTCGTAGGCCATCGGGTTGTTGGTCTTGATGGCGTCCCGCGTGGTCACCGCGTCCCAGTGCGCGGCGGCGAGCGCGGTCTCGAAGGCCATCACGCGGGTGGCGTCCTCCGCCGGGTTCTCGGAGAGGTCGGCGAGTTCGAGGAGAGTGCCAAGGGTCTGCACGTACTTCTCGCGCGTGGCGGCGTGCGTGTCCTCGCGGTAGTACGCCTCGTCCGGCAGTCCGAGGCCACCCTGGGCCAGCCACATCGTGTAGCGATCGGGGGCGTTGCGATCGTTCGAAACCTCCCAGTCGAAGGCTCCCCCGGCTCCGGTCGCCTCGAGCGCACCCATTACCCGCGCGAGGTCCTCGTGCGTGGCGGCAGAGCGGATCGCCTCGGCATCCTCGGCCAGCGCCCCGGCACCGCGCGCCGCGATGGCGGCCTCGTCCATGAACGCTCCGTAGAGCACCCCGATCTTCTCGGCGTTCGGGCCGGTGACCTCGCCACGCGCGCACTCCTCGACGATCTGGCGCACCTGCAACTCGGCCTGATCGACGAGTGCATGGAACGCTCCATCGCGCCCGCGATCGGCGGGTATGACGTGGGTATCCAACCACTCGCCGTTGACGTGCCGGAAGAGGTCATCGCGTGGGGAAATGCTCATGTCCCCACTGTATGTGCGTTGGCCGAGCGACGTCGAAACCTGCACCACTGCGGCCGCCGCGCAAACTCCGCTCGCTCTAGAACGTGAACAGAGGCTCGTTCGCCTCCACAGAACTCGCCGGCGTGGGGATCACGGCGGTGCGCGTCATCGCCACCACCACGACCACCGGATTCAGGCCTGCACCACGGGTAGCGTCCACCTCCCACCGGATCACCGGGTCGCCAGACATCACCACCTGTCCCACTTTCGAGACGAGTTCAAAGGCTTCAACATGCTCGAACGAGTTGATGCCGAGATGCACGAGAACCCCGCCCTCGCCGTCGTCGATCGCGAAGGCATGCGGATGGAGGGAAGCGATAGTTCCGTTCACGGGTGAGACGACGATCGCGTGCGAACCGCTCGGTTCGATGGCAACGCCCGCCCCAAGCATTGCGAACGCGGGATCGTCCGCGTACGCGAGTGGATGAACCGTGCCCGCTAGTGGGGCAACGATCACGGAAGCTCGTCGATCTCGCGCGCGACGTCGTCGGCCGCTGGGCCCACCACGACCTGCACGTCATGGCCCGTGATCGCCGAGCCGAATGCGCCGGCCTCAACGAGCCCTTCTTCATTGACGGCATCGGCGTCCTTGACCACCACGCGCAGGCGCGTAATGCAGGAATCGACCGTAACAACGTTCTCTCGACCACCGAGTGCGGCGAGAATTTCAGCTGCGTTCATGCTCTTGTCCAATCTGCGCGCGAAGCGCCCCAACCAGCGACAGCAGGCGCGCGTTTGATATCAAGTGTTCCACGAGCACGGGCTTCTCGCTCCCATCAGCAAGGGGAATTTTCCAGTTGGGGTATTCCTGGTCCGTTCCTGGCTGATTCTGGGTGCGGCGCTCTCCCACCGCATCGGTCAACGAGACCCCCACCAGGGCCGAGGGCGTCATCGCCACGTATCGGTGTAAGGCCTCGATAATCTCGCGTTCGGTGGGGTCATCCCCGAGGAGTCCGTACTCCGTCAATCGCCCGATCATTCGCTCACGTTCACGGTTCGCGGCGGCGCGAACGGTGGGCGGGGGCGGATGGTCGGGCGATTGGCGGCGTACGGGCTCCGCGGGGATTCCCCCACCGGACGGGGGATTATCGCGGCCGTG
>JAKDIE010000007.1 GCA_030450655.1 Ruaniaceae bacterium | reverse complement strand
CGTGAACTGCGAGACGACGACCACGGGCGCGCCCGCATCGATAGCCGAGAGTTCGCCCTCCAACACCCTCAGATTTGCGATCTTGGTGGCCAGAGCGCGGGCCGTGGCGGCGTCGTCGGAATGAGTCACACCCACAAGAGCCACCAGACCGGTGCGTCCAATCGCCCCCACGATCTGGCCGTCAACGGCCACCTGGGCGCGATGCACCCGTTGGATGACGGCGCGCATTAGGAGGTGCGTAGCGCCGGGCGGACGTCCGCGAGGTACACGCCGGCGGGCGTCACCATGAGCATCGTGAAGAAGAGACCGAACGAGAAACTGAATGGCCACAGCGGGATCGCAAGGAAACCGAACAAGGCCATCGCCCCAAGGAGGGCCACCCAGTTGGTCTTCTTCCACTTGAACTCCGCCTCGTAGCGGTGAGTGGAGTGGCTCAGAGAATCGAGGAACGCCACGATCTCGATCGCGAACACAGTGACGCTCACGGCCACGTTGAGCCAAAAGTTGAGCACGTTGTACAACTCCATGCCCTCAGCTTAGTGGCCGCACATCACCGCACGAAGCAGTCACAATGGAGGCATGAGTGAGCAGCCTTCCCGCCGAACGGTCCTTGGCGCGGCCGCAGTGGCCGTCATCTCGGTGCCTGTGATCGCATCCTGCGCGGCCGAGCCCGCCGAACCACCACCGAGCGGGACGGTAATCGCACCCCTCGATGCTGTGCCCGACGGCGATACTGTCGTCGTGACCACCTCGAAAGGCGAGCCCGTGGTACTGCGGCGTGACGGCGACACCGTCACCGCGCTCTCGGGGGTGTGCACGCACCAGGGGTGCTCGGTGCGTAAAGAGCTCGATAATCTCCTGTGCCCGTGCCACAACTCGAAGTTCGACTGGGACGGCTCCGTGATCTCCGGTCTCGCGACAGAGCCGCTCCCGCCCATCGCCGTGATCGTTGAGGGCGGAAACATCATCACCGCCGGATAGAGTTCCCGCGGTAGGTAGCGGCCTGGCTACCGCCCAGGCCTGCGGAGGGTAGCGGCCTGACTACCGCGCAGGCCGGCGCCCGGGCGCTGCGCGGGCGTGGCCGCACTCACGCCCGCGGCGTTCACGATCTCCTCGAGCGCGGCCGGGATCGGGCCGAAGCCCCCATCGACCTCCGCCGCACCGGCCGTCGCCGCATTCCGCTTGACCACGCCGAGCGCGATCGGCCCCAGCTCGAAATGACGCGCCGCCGAGGTGACACGCCCCACGGCCTTGCCTCCCGCCCGGATCTCGGCGCCGGGGAGCGGCAGATCGTCGGTGGAACCGTCAAGATGGATCGCCACCAGGCGGCGCGGCGGCCGTCCCAGGTTGACCACCCGCGCCACGGTCTCCTGCCCGCGATAACACCCCTTGTCCATGTGCACGGCCGCGCGAAGCCAGTCAAGCTCGTGTGGCAGCGTGCGCGCATCCACCTCGCGCGCAAGCCGCGGGCGCCACGCGGCGATCCGCGCCGCCTCGTACGCCCACATCCCCGCGCGCTCCGCCTCAACATCGAGGTCCTTCGGGACGACGGCGAGGCTCACGTTCCAGGATTCCGTTGCGGGGTGCACGGAATCGGCGGGCCCGTATGTAGTTCCGGTGGTCACCGGCCACGGATCGTGCCAGATGACGAGCGCCTGCGCCGCGAACGGATGCACCGCGCCGTTCACCGCCACGACCCGCACATCCTCCCGCCTGGCGATCTCGACCCTGGATGCGAAGCGCATCGAGTCGAGGTATGACACGAGGCCAGCCCCCCGCTCGGGTTCCGTGATCAGCCACGTGGCCGCGCCGTCGTCCACAGCGCCGAACGCCTGCTCCACGTGCCCGTGCGGGGACATGATGAGTGCTTCCGTGGAGATGCCTGCGGTGAGCCCCGCGAAGCCCTGGCTCGTGATCGAGTGCAACCACGTGAGCCGATCGGCGCCCGTGATCGTCACCACCTCGCTCGCCAGTTCCACCACAGCCCGCCCGGCCTCGAACTCGCGCCCTTCGCGGGCCGGGGAGCCGTAATGGAACGGCACCGCCTGATCGGGAGCGGGCGCCGGGATCATCGCGTCTCCACTCGAGAAAGCCGCGCGGACGCGTAGGTGCCAAGTGAGTGACCAAACGCCGCCAACTCCTTCACCCACAGCAGATCCGAGGCGACGAGGCCGTACATCAGTGTGCCGCCTGAGAGCTCCGCGCTCGACGGCGCCGCGATCACCGCGTCCGTGGCGAGATCGATGCGGGGGCCCTGCGCAGCGCCCACATACAGGCTGAGGTGGCCAGCCGGGTCCGCCGCAAGGACCTCCAACTCCACCCGCGTGGCACCATCGGTCGTGTGGGATTCAACCGGACGCCAGTATTGAGTCTCGGTGGACCACAGCGTCCCCTTGCGGAACGCCGCGTAACCGTCGCTCCCCGGCGTGTCATGCGAAACCTCTCGTACGGGATCTCCGTCAACCTCCCAAATGGTGGAGGTAGCGCGAAGGTACGGGCCGCCGTCGTGCTCGAACGTCATCTCATTCAGAATCGAGCGTTCGGGAATCGAGACGTAACCGAGCACCCCGAATCCGTGCCACGTGCCTAGCAGCCAGGAGATGGGGTACAGCTCGGGCGCGGTGTCGGCGTGAAGTGCGAAGCTCATGCCCCCAGGCTACGCCGCGAGCGCCGCCACGAGGTGGATGGGGATACCGAGCACCAGCATCGGAAGCAGCGCGGCGCCGAGCGCGGCGCTCCATCTGCTCGTGGCGGGGAAGGTTCCGAGCACTAGGTGACTGAGCGCCATCATCCCTCCGACGACGAGACCCACGATCGCTCCTGTCACAAGTGAGAGGTGGGGGAAGATCGCACCAATCGCAAGGCCTCCGCCCGCTCCAAGAACGGCGGCGGCGGCCGCACCGTAGGCCGAGCGGAACGGGAATGCCGTCACCGCTGAGGCCAACACAAGGACGGCAAGCCCCGTGATCACGGTCTCTTCGCCGGCAAAATCCATGATGGCAAGGACCCAGCCGCTCGCCGAGGTCACCACCACAACCCCCGTAACGGTGGCACTCACCGCCCCCACGATGTTCTCCCGCCCGTCCGTCCGCGCCAGCTGCTGCAGGAAGGCGCCAATCACACCAAACGCCATCACAATGGAGAGATAGGCCGGAGACTCCATCGCGATCACGACCACGACGCATGCCACGGCCACGACCGTAATCGTGACCGTTGAGCCGCGAGGAGACGGCGTGCCCATCAACACCGGCCACCCCCACGCGAACACGCCGCACAAGAGCAGAACTGCCACGCCCATGGCGTATGGGCCCGCGAGCACACACAGCGCGAGCACAACTGCACCAAGCGCAGACATCACGGCCCGCCACGACGACGCCATCGCTGGCTGACCCATAGGTTTCACGCGTTCATTCTCGCATCACCCGCCGGTCTCCTCGGGCCAGGCCGCGCCAGGTACAAGGTGGCATCTCGACGCGACGCACGGCGCTTTCGGGCTTCGGCACAGGCATCCGGGCGCGCCGCACTATGATCAAGTACGTGACCAGCCTGGTGCTACTGACTGACTCCCGCGAGGGAGTCGACCGCGTGCTACCGTCGCTCACCCTGCTTCGCCACCGAGTCCGAGTGGTCCCGCTGAGTCCCAGCACGCTGGTGGATCTGCGCGATGCGGAGGTCATCCTGGTGGACGGCCGGCGCGAACTCGTCCTGGCCCGCGCCATCTGCCAACTTGCCGCGACCCTTTCAGTTCCGCCGATTCTGCTGGTATTGAACGACGGCGGATGGCCGGCCGTGGAACCTTCCTGGGGTGCGGCCGATGTGATCTCCGTGGGGGCGGGGCCAGCAGAGCTGGACGCCCGGCTCAGGCTTCTCGCGGAGCGGGTCGAGACAGCGCTCGACGACGATCGGGTCGAGGCTGGGGACCTCGTGATCAACGCATCGAGTTACACCGCGCGCCTGCGCGGTACGCCGCTCGATCTCACCTACAAGGAGTTTGAACTCCTCCGTTACCTCGCCGGGCACCCCGGGCGCGTCTTTACGCGGGCCCAGCTGCTGCAAGAGGTGTGGGGTTACGATTACTTCGGTGGCACCCGAACTGTCGACGTCCACGTGCGGCGCCTGCGCGCAAAGCTCGGAGTGGAGTATGACCAGCTCATCGGCACCGTACGCAATGTGGGCTATCGGTTCAATGAGTCACTCGAGAACACTGATTCCAGCTTCGAGGCGGACGATTAAGAAGGTGCGGCCCCTACCCGAACGGCACGTGAGGGTCTACACTCGGTGAACGGTGCCGGGCCGTTGAAAGCCCCGGGCTCCGAAATAAGTCGCTATGAGCGTACCTTGCGCCGTCAGGCGCTTTGCGGCCCGGCACCATCGATTTGCCACCCTGCCCCACCGGCTTATTCGTTGTAGCAGTGAGACGTTGGCAACACTGACGGCGTGTCGCGAACTTTGGAGGTAGGGCCGTCCCCGTTCACTCAGAATTGCTCTAGAGTTCTAAACGTGTTCACTGAACAGGCATGTAGCGGGAGCCCATCATGAAGCTCTCACTGACACCAAAAGACTCCATCTACTTCACGCTCTTGACGGAGTCTGCCGCGCACCTCGTGCGCGGCAGCAACCTCCTGGCACAACTTGTCACGGCGGACCGGCTCGTTCGGCCGGAACGGGCCAGGGAACTCCACGACGTGGAGCACCTCGCAGATGAAGCGGCACACGCCATCGTCCGCAAGGTCAATGCCTCATTCGTGACGCCCCTCGATCGTGATGATCTCCTCTCATTGGCATCGTTGATCGATGACTGCATGGATTACATGGATGAGGCCGGCGATCTGATCGTGCTGTATAAGATCGACGAACTCGCTCCGGAGATCATCCAGCTTGTCGAGATTCTGCAGCGCTGCGCTGAACTCACCGTGCAGGCCGTCCCACACCTTCAGACGATGAGTTCCTTGCAGGACTTCTGGGTGGAGATCAACCGGCTCGAGAACCAGGCCGATAAGATCTACCGCTCGGCGATCGCCGATCTGTTCGACCGTGAGGACGATGCGAAGGCACTCATCAAGCAGAAGGATGTCATCCTCACGCTTGAAGCTGCTGTCGATGCGTTCGAGACTCTCGCGAACACGATCGAAGCGATCACCGTCAAGGAATCCTGAAAGCTAGGACCCGGACCTCGATATGGAATCGGCCGCAGTAGTTATCGCCATCTTTGTTGTCATTGTGGCGCTCGCCTTTGACTACACCAACGGATTCCACGACGCCGCAAACGCGATCGCTACTTCCGTCTCCACACGCGCGTTGACCCCACGCAAGGCGCTCTTGATGGCGGCTGTCATGAACCTCATCGGCGCCCTGCTCGGCACCGGCGTCGCCGAGACGATCGGTTCGGGGATTATCTCTCCGCCAAACGGCATGGCAGGGATGCTGGTGGTATTTGCCGGGTTGATAGGGGCCATCACCTGGAACCTCATCACCTGGTGGCTTGGCCTGCCGTCATCCTCCTCACACGCCCTGATCGGTGGCCTCACCGGAGCCGCCGTGGCCGCCGCCACGACCGTCCACTGGAGCGTGATCCTCACCAAAGTGGTGCTCCCGATGTTCATCTCCCCTGTGGTCGGTTTCGGACTCGCCTACGGCGCGATGGTCATCACGCTCTGGATCTTCAAGGACAAGGACCACCGCCGCACCACCCGCGGATTCCGCTTCGCGCAGACCATCTCGGCGGCCGCCATGGCGCTCGGCCACGGCCTCCAGGATGCACAGAAGACGATGGGCGTCATCGTCCTAGCGTTGGTCGCCGCGGGCCTTCACGAAGGCACCGAGATCCCCCTGTGGGTGAAGCTCGCCGCCGCAACAGCGATCTCGGCCGGCACCTACTCGGGTGGTTGGCGGATCATGCGCACGCTCGGCCGGAAGATCATTGAGTTGGATCCTGCTCGCGGCTTCGTCGCAGAGACCGTGGCCGCCACCGTGCTCTACTCCACCGCTTTCATCTGGCATGCGCCGATCTCGACCACGCACACGATTACCTCCGCGATCCTCGGCGTGGGCTCCACAAAGCGCTTCTCCGCCGTTCGCTGGGGAGTGGCTGGCAACATCGTGGTCGGATGGTTCCTTACCCTCCCGGCCGCCGCACTCGTTGGCGCCTTCGTCTACTGGCTCGGTCACCTCATCGTCCTCCAGGGGAGCTAGTGCCCCGCCGGGATATGCTTCCAGTACCCACTTAAGCTAGCTTCCAGGAGCAACTCCATGCGTACGCCCCTCGCCCTTGTCTCAGCGGCACTCTTCGCATCGCTCGGGGTCACCGCGTGCTCTGAACAGAGCGTCTTCGAGATCCCGGTGGGCTCGTGTGCGGCCTCGGATAGCTTCGGTGTGGCGGCAGAAGGGGTGCTCGAATCGCTTCCCCTCATCGACTGCGCCGAACCTCACGATCTCGAGGCCTTCGCCACGATGGACCTCGAGGGCGACGAGTTTCCCGGGGATGCCTCGTTGAAGGAGACCGCGGATGCCTTCTGCATCGCCGAGTTCGAGAGCTTCGTAGGCGTGTCCTACACCGAGTCAGAGCTCTCGGTGACCTACTTCGCGCCCACCGCGGACTCCTGGGATCGCAGTGGCGATCGTGAGGTCCTGTGCTGGGTTGTCAGCACCGAGCCCGTCACCGGGACCCTGCAGGGCGCCGCACGCTAATCGTTCGGCCCCCTGCCTATCCGAAGCGTCCGGAGATGTAGGCCTCGGTGGCCTCGTTCTCCGGGGCTGAGAACATCTTCTCCGTGGTGTCGTACTCCACGAGTTCGCCCGGCTTGCGCGCGCCCGCGATATTGAAGAACCCGGTCTTGTCCGAGACGCGCGCCGCCTGCTGCATATTGTGAGTGACGATCACGATCGTGTACTCGTTCTTCATCTCCGAGATGAGATCCTCGATGGCGAGGGTCGAGATCGGATCGAGCGCCGAGCAGGGCTCGTCCATGAGGATCACCTCGGGTTCGACGGCGATGGCGCGGGCGATGCATAGGCGCTGCTGCTGGCCGCCGGAGAGAGACGATCCTGGAACGCCGAGACGGTCCTTGACCTCCTCCCAGAGGTTCGCTCCGCGCAACGAGCGCTCTACCAGTTCCTCGCTGTCCGACTTCGACATGCGCGCGTTATTCAGGCGCACGCCGGCCAGCACGTTCTCCGAGATGGACATCGTGGGGAACGGGTTCGGACGCTGGAACACCATGCCCACCTGGCGGCGCACCACCACTGGATCGGTTCCCTTGGCGTAGATGTTCTGGCCGTCAATGACCACCGAACCTTCCGCGCGCGCTCCGGGAATCACCTCGTGCATCCGGTTGAGCGTGCGCAGGAACGTGGACTTCCCACATCCCGAAGGGCCGATGAGTGCGGTGACGGACCGCGGTTCGATCTGCATCGTCACGTCCTTCACGGCGAGGAAATCGCCGTAGTAGACGTTCAGATCGGTCACGTCGATGCGCTTTGGCACGTCAGTCCTTTCCTAGTGCAACATACTCAGGGTGGAGGCAGTGGAGGCCGACGGCGATCATCGGCTCAGGCCCTTCGGGGCGAAGATTTTGGAGACCAGACGTGCGCCGAGGTTCAGGATCATCACGATGAGGATCAGCGTCAGCGCGCCGGCCCACGCCCGCTCGGTGGCCGCCGCACCACCCTGAGCGTACTCGCGGAACACGAACACGGGGAGGGTCGCCATGCGACCATCGAACGCGCTGAAGTTCGTGTGCGAGACGATACCAACCGTGATGAGCAGCGGAGCCGTCTCGCCGATCACGCGTGCGATGGCGATCATGACGCCGGTGGTGATGCCCGCGATGGCGGTGCGCAGCACCACCTTGATGATGGTCAGGTACTTCGGCACGCCGAGCGCGTAGGAGGCTTCGCGAAGCTCGTTCGGCACCAGTTTCAGCATCTCCTCGCACGAGCGGATCACTACGGGCGTCATCAGCACAGCGAGCGCCACCGAGCCGATCACGCCCGCCTTGAAGGCGGGGCCGAAGATCGTCACGAACAGCGAGTAGGCGAAGAGGCCGGCCACAATCGAGGGAATGCCGGTCATCACGTCCACCAGGAACGTGATCACCTTCGCCGAGCGTGTGCCTTGCCCGTACTCCACGAGGTAGATCGCCGTCAGCAGCCCGATCGGGATGGCGATCAGGGAGGCGATTCCGGTGATCAGCAGTGTTCCCACGATCGCGTGGTAGGCGCCGCCGAGATCCGATTCGCCGTACACGCCACGCATGTTCGTGGTGAGGAAGTACAGGCTGAAGCGCTGGATTCCGTTCACGAGAACCATGGCGATCAGTGTGATCAGCGGAACCATCACGATCAGGAACGCCGATGTCACGAGCGTGGTGGCGAGGCGATCTTTTGCCCAGCGCTCACCCTCCTTGACCCAGGAGAGCCCCGTCATCGCGACTGCGTAGATGAGGCCGCCGAGGATTCCGGCGCCGAGATAGTTGATCGAGCCCAGCAGCGCGAGGATCCCGAGGGCCAGCGCCACCGAGCCGCCGAGCATCGCCCATGGCGTCCAGTTCGGCAACCGCTGGCCGAGGCGGGAAAGAGTCTGCGTTGTCATCAGTTGGCTCCCGAGAACTCGGCCCTGCGAGCGATAATCGCGCGGGCCGCCATGTTGACGAGGAAGGTGATCACGAACAGCACGAGGCCGGTGGCGATCAGGATGTTCACACCGAGACCTGAGGCTTCGGGAAACTGCGCCGCGATGTTAGCGGCGATCGATTGGTGCTGGCCGGGCTTCAACAGGAAGAAGTTCACGAAGAATCCGGGCGAGAGGATCATCAGGACCGCCATCGTCTCGCCAAGGGCGCGGCCGAGGCCGAGCATGGCAGCCGAGATGATGCCGGAACGGCCGAACGGCAGAACGGCCTGGCGGATCATCTCCCAGCGCGTGGCACCGAGCGCCAGCGAGGCCTCCTCGTGGAGGCGGGGCGTCTGCAAGAACACCTCACGGATGGTGGCCGTGACGATGGGAAGGATCATGACGGCGAGCACCAGGGACGCGGTCGTAATGTTGCGCGCCGGGGGCATGTAGTCCTGGAAGAACGGGATGAAACCGAGGTTGTTCGAGAGCCACGTGAAGACCGGATCCACGTTGCCCATGAGCCAGCGCGCGCCCCAGAGGCCGTAGATGACCGAGGGGATGGCCGCCAGGAGATCCACGAGGTACCCGAGGGTCTGCGCCAGGCGGCGGGGGGCGTAATGCGAAATGAAGAGGGCGATGCCGATGGACAGCGGCACGGCCACGAGCAGCGCGATCGCCGAGGAGATCACGGTGCCGAAGAGGAGCGGGCCAACGTAGCCCCAGAAGGAACGTCCCTGGAGGATCGACTGACCGGCCATTTCCTCGGCGCTGGCGGTGAAGGCTGGGTATGCCCGGACGATCAGGAATGCCGCGACCGCGGCGAGGGTCACGAGAATGAACCATCCCGCTCCACTGGACAGGCCAGCGAAAACCTTGTTGCCGGTGTTGTTGACCTTCTTGTTCCGCATGTTAGTGGCGGTAGTCATTTTGCTCCTTCCTGAACGGCGCGGATCGAGGGGCGGGAGTGAGTCCCGCCCCTCGACAATGTGGCCTTAGTTCGCGACCGCGATCTGGTCGAGAGCCGCCACAACTCGCTCACGAAGGGCCGAGGAGATCGGCGCAATGCCGCCCACCTCGGGCTGAGCGGCCAAGTTCTGGCCCTCCTCCGAGGCAATGAAGTTGAGGTACGCCTGCACGTTGGCGGCGTCCTGCTCGTTCTCGTAGGCGGAGCACGCGATCAAGTACGAGACCAGAACGACGGGGTACACGCCCGATTCCTCGGTGTCCCGCGCCAGGCTGATGGTCTGGCGCAGCTCCGTGGCGTCATCGGTGGGTGAGGAGATGTCCACGATCTTCGCGGCGGCCTCCGAGGAGAACGGCACGAACTCGGATCCCACACCAACGGCAACCGAACCGAGCTCGCCCACGCGCGAGGCGTCCACGTACCCGATGGTGCCCTCGGCGCCCGAGACAACCTCAAGCATGCCGGAGGTCTGTGCACCGGACTGGGTGCCCTCGATCGGCCACACCTCGTCGGACTCGAACGGCCACGCGTCACCGGCGGCCGCAATGAGGTACTCCTGGAAGTTCTTGGTGGTGCCCGACTTGTCCGAGCGGTTCACCGGGACGATCTGGAGGTCCGGGAGTTCGACGTCGGGGTTGGAAGCGGCGATCGCCGGATCGTTCCAGTTCGTGATCTCGCCACGGAACACCTGTGCGATGGTCTCGGCGGTCATGTTGACGTGGGAGTCATTCAGTGCCGGGATGTTGTAGACCACGGCGATTGGGGAGATCCAGAGCGGAACCTCGATCGGTTCGGCGCCGTAGCAGCGGGCCGTGGCGGCCTCGATCTCCTCGGGCTTCATGGCTGAGTCCGAGCCAGCAAACACAACGGAGCCGTCGATGAACGCGGTGCGGCCATTGCCGGAACCGGAGGGATCGTAGCTCACGTCAACGCCGGTGGCGATGCCGAACTCGGCGGCCCACGCGTTTTGGCCCTTCTCCTGCGAGGAGGCGCCGGCTCCGGCGATCGTGCCGGAAAGTTCAGGGGCGTCTGGGGTGTCCGCGCCCTCGCCGGTGGTCTCGGTGGATCCTCCACCCGTGGTGGGGTCCGAGGGCACTGCGTCATTACCGCATGCGGTAAGAGTCAAAGCAAGTGCGGCGACTGCGGCGATTCCCGCGATACTGCGCTTCACAGTTTGTCCTTCTGTCGAAAGTGTCCACAGGCGGGGCGCCTGCAACGACTCCGACGCTACGGGCGGCGGGTGACCTCGCGGGATGGGAATGGTGAACGGAGGGTGAACACCGCGAAGGACTACGTCACAGTGTGCTACGCGGAATGGGGACGATGCTTCTCGACCGCGACAACAACGGCGCCTTTGCGACGATTGTGCGCGCAGTGCGCAACGAGGATCTCCCCCGTCTTCAGCCACGGATCGCCGTCCGGGAACTGCCTCTTGACCCGGTTCGGCGTGCGCACCGTTAGCTGCGACATCACGGCGGGCAGCACGGGCCGATGGGTGCAGATCGCCACGGGAACACCGCCTTCCATCAGCTCGTTGTCCACAATCTTGCGCACGGGCTTCGGATTCTTCATCGCCGCATGCTCCGTGAGCTCCGGGCGCGTCTCAAGTTCCGTCTTGGCACGCTGCGAATAGGGTCGTAGCGTGGCCGCGCACCGCTCCCAGGGACTTGTGATCAGCTGCGTAATCCCGAATGCCGAGAGCATCGGGACGAGGGACTGCGATTGCCTCTCGCCGATGTCCGTCAACGGGCGGGTGTTCTCATCCCCATCCCAGGCCGAGCGTTTGCGGGCCCGCGAGTGACGCACGATCGCCACCGTCCACGTCTCGAGTTTATCGTCATCCCACTGATCGATGAGGTACGCGAGCGGGATGCGATCGTGATCGTAGGTCAAGAGCTTGAACGCCTTCTCGACGTTGACCCAACGGGTCTCGTCCACCTCTCGCTGGGAGGCCGGCGTGACCTTGTCCCGCGCACGCTTCCACGGGCCGGATTCAGCCGCGGTCGCCGCCCAATAGCTTGACTCCTTAAGCCGTCCCCCGCCGTTGATTCGGTAGCGAACCGAGGGCAGTGGCTGGCCGAGGATCACCTTCAGCCCCGTCTCCTCCTCGACCTCGCGGATGGCCGCCACGGGGAGCGACTCATCCTCCTCGGGCTTGCCTTTCGGCCAGGACCAGTCGTCGTAGCTCGGTCGATGAACGAGAAGCACCTGCAGGCGTCGGCCGCGCGTGCGCCACACCAGGGCTCCCGCAGCCCGTACGAGGACGGTCACTTAGCTGCCACCCGGCGCCGGGCCCGCGCCATCATCACATCCTGGATGTCCGTGAGGCGGGCGCCGTCGTCATCGAGATAATGCCGCACCCACGTGCCATCGGGCATCAGGTGCCAGGACATGGTGCGCGGATCCGCCGCGAGTTCGAGGATCTCGATCAAGTGAGCCACGTGGCGGGGGTCTTCGAGGCGGATCAGGGCTTCGACTCGGCGGTCAAGGTTGCGGTGCATCAGGTCCGCCGAACCGATCCACATGTCCGGATCGCCATCGTTCGCGAACGCGTAGATACGCGAATGCTCGAGGTAGCGGCCGAGGATCGAGCGGACCTGGATGTTCTCACTGAGGCCCTCGATCCCGGCGCGCAGACCGCAGATGCCGCGCACGGTCATCTCCACGGGCACACCCGCCTGCGAGGCGCGGTAGAGAGCATCGATGGTCTGCTCGTCCACGATCGAGTTGACCTTGATCCTGACCCACGAGACCTTGCCTGCCTTGTGGTTCTCAATCTCGCGCTCGATGCGTTCGATGAGTCCGTTGCGGATGCCGCGCGGCGCCACCAGGAGACTGCGGAACTTGGTGCGCGGGGCGTACCCGGAGAGCTGATTGAACAGCCGCGTGATGTCCTGGCCCACATCCCGGTTGCGCGTCAGGATGCCAAGATCCTCGTAGCCGCGGGCAGTCTTCGGATTGTAGTTTCCGGTCCCCACGTGGCAATACCTCACGAGGCCGTCTTCTTCTTGGCGCACCACGAGGACGAGCTTGCAGTGCGTCTTCAACCCCACGAGCCCGTAGACCACGTGCACGCCCGCCTGCTCGAGTTTGCGCGCCCACACGATGTTGTTCTCCTCATCGAAGCGGGCCTTGATCTCCACGATGGCGAGCACCTGCTTGCCCGCCTGGGCGGCCTCGATCAGCGAATCGATGATCGGCGAATCGCCCGATGTGCGGTACAGGGTCTGCTTGATTGCGAGGACCTGTGGATCTGCGGCCGCCTGCGCGAGGAACTGCTGCACCGAGGTGGAGAACGAATCGTACGGGTGATGCAGGAGCACGTCCTCGTTCGAGATGGCGGCGAAGAAGTCCGTGGGGGTGGCCGATTCCACGCGCGCGAGCTGGGCCGCCGTGACAGGGATGTACCTCGGATACTTGAGGTCCGGTCGATCGATGTCGTGGATCAGGTTGAGGCCACGCAGATCCAGCGGGGCGGGCAGCGTGTACACATCGGCCACGCCTACCCCGAGTTCCCGCATGAGGAGTTCTCGTACGTGCGCAGTCATTCCCTCGGCGATCTCGAGCCTGACGGCGTTTCCGAAGCGGCGCTTGAGGAGTTCCTTTTCCAGTGCCTTCAGGAGGTTCTCGGCGTCGTCCTCCTCCACCTCGAGATCCTCGTTGCGCGTGACGCGGAATGTGTGGTGCTCCAAGATCTCCATACCCGGGAAGAGCCGGTCGAGGTAGGAACTGATCACGTCCTCGAGCGCCACGAATGAGGCAGTCGCAGCCTCGTCGGAGGTGATCGCCTCGGGGTGGCGTGGCGTGCCTTCGGAATCGACGGCGATGAAGCGTGGCAGAAGGGGCGGCACCTTCACGCGTGCGAAGAAGTCCTTGCCATTGGAGGGGTTGCGCACCACCACGGCGATGTTCAGGGACAGGCCCGAGATGTAGGGGAACGGGTGCGCCGGGTCCACCGCCAGGGGCGTGAGGACCGGGAAGATCTGGTTGCGGAAATACCGTTCGAGAGTCTTCTGCTTGTCAGCCGGCAGGCTCTCGACGGTGACGATCGAGATGCCCTCCGCCGCGAGCGCCGGCCGGATGTCCTCCTGGAAGAGGCGCGCGTGGCGCTCGGTGAGCTCGTGCGCCTTGATCGCGATCCCCTCCATCACCTGGCGCGGTGTGAGACCGGATGCGGCCGTCACGGCCATCCCCGTCGCGATGCGTCGCTTCAGGCCGGCCACGCGCACCATGAAGAATTCATCCAGATTCGAGGCGAAGATCGCCAGGAACCACGCGCGCTCGAGGGGCGGCAGATCCCTGTCCTCGGCCTGCTCCAGCACGCGCTGGTTGAAGGCGAGCCAGGACATTTCCCGGTCAGAGAAGCGCCCATCGGGTAGCTCGAGGGGCTCGTCCTCGATCTGCTCGGCAACCTCGTTCTCCCCCACCACAACACCGGACATCAGATCCTCAAGGGCGGGCGCGCCGCCGAGGGGGCCAATCTTTGGGCGGTTCGCCTTCTTGGCGTCGCCGTCGTCCGCGTAGGCATCATCGCCGCCGTCGTCAAGGTCCGCAGTCTCGTCAGGGGTGCCGACGCGCCACCTGTCATCAGCGGTGTCATCCTCGTCGTCAAGGACGTGGATCGAGATCTGCGACTCGTCGTCGAGCGGGGCAGCCGGGGTCTTGCTCATGAACTTACCTATCGCCGGGTGGTGGAAAGTCTAGCCACTCTCAGTGAACACCATAGTGCGTTTTTCGGAGCCTATTCGAGCGTGCCTTCACGCGAGAGGCGAGCGGCGTGGGCGAGTTCTCCTGCGGTGCGCACCAGGTTGTCCGCGCGCCGAAGAATCTGGGCCGAGCGGTCCGTATCGGTGGGGGCAAGAGATGACGCATTCGCGCCGATCCCGGCGGCGAGAATCGTGAGCAGAGCGGAGGCGCGATCGAAGGCCACGTCCAGTTCGCCGTCGTACACCCCTTCGAGTATCTGGTCCACCGAACGGGCCACGCCCGCAGGTTCTGGGGCATCCGCGAGCCCAGCGATGACGGTGGGGGCATCGGTGCCGGAAAGGCCACGGCGATACGCATCCGTGACGGTGCCGGAGTCCCGGCGCACCCATTCGCGGATCGCGTACATGCGCCACAACGCCCCGGGCAGGGTGAGCGGGCCGGCATTCGCCCACATGTCCGCGATCAGTTCGATGTCCCCCGCCTCGCCGAGGCGCACCAGGCTTTCGAGCAGTTCAGCACGCTGCGGATCGTCCGGGTTGGCGCGGCCACCGTCCACGAATGCCCACGCGGTGGCGTGCGCGATAGCTACGTGTTCGGCCGGATCCGGGGCGCCTTCGATCTCGTCCGCGAGCACAGGATCGAGGCTCACCGGGCGGCGTGGGGTCGCGCCCGAGGTCGAGCCGTACCAGTTGCGGGGTTGCGGAGTCACCATCCCATTCTTTCAGTCGCAGGCGTCGACACGAAAGTTCTCACTCTCGTGGGGCCCGCGTTGCCCGCTTATCCTTCTTACTCGACGAGGGCGTGACGGAAGGCGAATTCGAGTCGATGACCTTCGGAGTGCGCGAGGCCACGTACGGAGTCTCACCCACGATCGCGTTGTGGGATCGCCAGCCCACGTACTTCAGCCCAAGGTTGGTCATGGTGACGATTCGGTTGCGGTAGCCCAACAGGGACGCGACGTGCACCGCCACCCAGATCACCCAGGCGATGAACCCCTTCAGGCGCGGCAGGCCCCTCACCTGGGCGATCGCAGAGGCGCGGCCGATCGTGGCCATCGTGCCCTTGTCCTTGTATCGGAAGGCGCTCGGCGCGCGCTTGCCCGCCACCTCGCGGGCGATGACCTTCCCAACGTGATGTCCTGCCTGGAGAGCGGGCTGCGCGAGCTGCGGCAGTGCGTCGTCGGGATTCACCGCCACGTCACCAATCGCGAACACGTTCGCGAAGCAGCCCACACGCATGTTCTCATCGGTCTCGATGCGGCCGCCGCGGCCCTGCGGGAGGCCCCATTCGGCCACGCTTGGGTGCACGGTGACGCCGGAGGCCCAGATGACGATCGCGGACTCGATGAACTCCTGCGCCCCCTCGTGCTCCACCAGAACGCCATCCGCGCGCACTTCCTTGACTGCGGTACTCAGCCGGAGGGTCACACCGCGCTTCTGAAGGGCCTGCACCGTGTAGTCGCGCAGGCTCGGATGGAAGGGGCCGAGTACGTTCGGGGACATCTCCACGAGCGAGATCTGAACGTTGTCGAGCGGGATCTCCGGATACGTGACCGGCATGTCGATGTTGCGCATTTCGGCGAGCGCGCCCGCCGTCTCCACGCCCGTTGCTCCTCCGCCGACGACGATCATGTGAAGCCCGCGATCGCCGTCGTTCATCGCCGAGTCCTCGAGGATCGCGAACATCCTGTCCCGCAGCGCGAGAGCCTGCGAACGGCGGTAGAGCGGCAATGAGTTCTCGGCCGCTCCGGGAATGCCAAAGAAGTTGGCGGTCACTCCGCACGCGATCACGAGGTAGTCGTACTTGACCGCCACGTTCCCGTCGAGGTGGATCACACGCTCGTCATGATTCATCTCCACGACCGTGCCCCGGACGAACCTCACGTTGCGTTGCGTGCTGCGGATCGCTCGCAAGAACCAGGTGATGTCACCGGGGCTGAGGGTTGCGGTTGCGACTTGGTAGAGCAGGGGCTGGAAGGTGTTGTAGGTGTGGCGGTCAATCAGGGTGATATCGACGTTGGCGCGTTTCAGCGAGCGGACGGCCGCCAAGCCCCCGAATCCCCCTCCAATCACCACCACGTGTGGGCGAGACGTCCCGGTGCGTGTCATGAATACGAGCCTAACGTCCTAGGTTCGCCCCGAACAGTGCCCCGAACGTTCCGGGCGCGTGAGGGAACCGGGCCGCCTCAGGGCCCGCCCACGAGATCTGCGGGGCGCACCTCCTCGGGTGCCTGCCGGAAGAATACCGCGTTCACACCCACCGCGACCAGGAGGATTCCCACCGGGATGAGGACCGAAGCCCATGCCGCGTCGGTACCCAGATTCTCGGCGAGAGCTCCCGTGAGGGCGGCGGTGAATGCCTGCCCCACCTGCACGGTGGAGCTGAGGACCGTCATGACCGT
>JAKDIE010000162.1 GCA_030450655.1 Ruaniaceae bacterium | reverse complement strand
CGTGCGCGGTGCGGTCGCCCGTCTTTCGTCATCCCGCGCGAAGTCGCGGGATCTAGGACGCCCCGGTTGGGTGAGGATCTTGGGCCTGGGTTCTGCGACTCCGGCTCCGCCTCCACGCAGAATGACAAAGGGCGGGTGGATCGCTGTGCATGGGATGGCGAGGGGCGGAGTGGTTGCCCTTCACGCACGGCATCCCGATGCGACGTGTCCTCGCCTACAGTTGAGGCGTGTGATGCGCAGCAATTCCGGCGCGCGTTACTGACCGGTGAGAGGGAGCGGCGTGGCCAAGCGGATCACTTTGGCGGATGTGGCACGCCGTGCCGGCGTCTCCCCATCCACCGCGAGCTTCGTGCTCACGGACCGGCCCAACTCGCGGATTGCTCCGGCAACGGCCGATCGCGTGCGCGCCGCCGCGGAGGAACTCGGCTATACCGTTGACAAGACCGCCCGGGGGCTACGGACCGGCCGCTCGGACGCGATCGGCTTCATCTCGGACGAGGTGATGCTCACCCGCTACGCCTCGGCGATGATCCGCGGCATCCTCAATGTGGGCCACCAAAGCGAGTACGCGGTGCTGATGGCCGAGACGGATCACGAACCGCTCCGCACCGAGGACGCCGTGCGCGTGATGCGATCGCGCCGCGTTGACGGACTCGCGTTGGGCATGATGCGGTCGAGGCAGATCGAGCTCCCCGCAGGGCGCGGGAGCCTGCCAACGGTGATCGTCAACGGGTACGCCGCTGGGGTTCTGTGCATTCTCCCCGATGAATACCAAGCGGGCCTCGACGCCGTGAACCACCTGGTTACCAACGGGCACCGCCGGATCGCCTTCATCGGGCGCTCACCGGCGCACCTCGACCCGCGCGTCTCCGTGACGATTGGGCGGCGACTGGACGGAATCGCGGCCGGAATGGCGGCCGCCGGAATCGGCTTCGTCCACGAGGTTCCCGGCCAGGAGTGGGATCCCGAGTTGGGATACCGTGGCGCCGGTGAAATCTTGGACAATCACGACGTCACCGCCATTATCGCGGCCAATGATCGCGTTGCCTTCGGTGCGTATCAAGCGGCAGGCGAGCGGGGGATCGCCGTCGGCCGGGATATTTCGGTGATTTCGTTCGACGACGAGCTGCTGGCCACGTACCTGCGGCCGCAGGTGACTACACTGCGGCTTCCGTACCTCGAGATGGGGGAGATCGGGGCGAGGCGGCTCCTCGATCTCATCGGCGCGCCCGAGCGGCCCACCTCCGATCCGGCGAGCCTCGAGACCTTCGTGCCGATGCCGCTGATCGAGCGCGGCTCGGTGGCGACGCTCTCGAGAAATTAGCTCTCCCACACCCCTTCACAGGTCCACTTGGGCGTGTTACGCTGGCAGTGCTATAACGATATAGCAAAAGTTCCGAGGCCCGACAGTAGCGCCTCGGTTGCCCCCCGAAAGGAGTGGGATTAGCGACGTGGCTACCACAGCGAAGTCCTTGAAGAACCCGGCCTACCTACAGAGCTCCACCACGATGCTTCTGTTCTTCGCGTCATGGGGAATCTGGTGGTCCTTCTTCCAGATCTGGTTGACCAACACGGAGACCGGCCTCGGCTTCACCGGCGCCCAGGTGGGCACCGTCTACGCGGCGAACTCGCTGGGCACGCTGATCATCATGTTCCTCTACGGGACCCTTCAGGACCGCCTCGGGGTGAAGCGGCACCTGGCGATCCTCGTGGCGCTCGTCTCGACTCTGATTGCGCCATTCGCGATCTGGGTCTACGAGCCGCTGCTGCGCACCAACTTCATGCTCGGAGTTGTGGTGGGCGCGATTGTCATCTCCGCCGGATTCGTCTCCGGGGTTGGCCTGCTTGAGGCGCTCACGGAGCGGCTCAGCCGCCGGTACGGATTCGAGTACGGCCAGGCCCGCATGTGGGGATCATTCGGATACGCGATGGTGGCTCTTGTTGCCGGATTCCTATTCTCCGTGAACCCGCACATCAACTTCTGGGTGGGCTCCGCGTTCGGCGTACTACTGCTGCTCGTCACACTCTTCTGGAAGACCGATCACCTCCCCGTAGTGAACGACTCCGCCGTGGCCGCCCAGCCAACGATCAAGGACATGGTCGCGACCCTGAAGCTCCCGTCGCTGTGGGTCATCATCATCTTCGTGATCATGACCTGGACCTTCTACCAGTTGTTCGATCAGCAGATGTTCCCGGGGTGGTACACGAGCCTGTTCGAGTCCGAGGTCACCGGCCAGCGCGTATACGGCACGCTGAACTCGGCGCAGGTGTTCGCAGAAGCCGCGATGATGGGCGTGGTGCCGATCGTGATGCGCCGCGTGGGCGTGCGCAACGCGCTCCTCATGGGAGTCAGCGTGATGGCCCTGCGCATCCTCGGGTGCGCGATCTTCACGGACCCGGTCATCGTCTCCGCAGTGAAGATGCTGCACGCGGTCGAGGTCCCGCTGTTCATCCTGCCGATCTTCCGCTACATCACCCTCCACTTCAACACCCTGCTCTCGGCCACGCTGTACATGGTGGGATTCCAGATCTCCGCGCAGCTCGGCAATGTGGTTCTCTCCGCGCCGCTCGGGGCGCTGCGTGACTCGATCGGCTACCAGCCCACGTTCCTCGTGATCGTCGCGGTGGTGGTGACCGCGGGGATCTTCGCGTTCTTCGCGCTGAAGAAGGACGACGAGCAGGTGCTCGGCGACCCCTTCGAACGCACCGTGAAGACGATCGCCCGCTAGCCGCCCCCCACCACAACCCACTGATACTCAAGGAGGAGAGGACATCATGAAAGAACAACTCGCACGGGCAGAGGCGGGCGTCGCCGAACTCCTGGCAACGCGCAACGACCGCTGGTACCCCAGCTTCCACATCGCCGCGAAGGCCGGCTGGATCAACGACCCCAACGGGCTCTCGCACTTCAACGGCCGCTACCAGGTGTACTTCCAGCACCACCCCTACAGTACCGAGTGGGGGCCCATGCACTGGGGGCACGTCTCCTCGGAGGACATGGTTACGTGGCGTCGCGAGCCGATCGCGTTCGCGCCCTCGATCGAGGCGGACCGCGATGGCGTGTTCTCGGGCTCGGCCGTGAAGTCCGACGACGGCCGCATGGTCACCTACTTCACCGGCCACCGCTGGCGCAACGGCGTCGACGAGGGGGAGGGCAACCTCCAGGTCCAGTGCATGGCCACTTCCGAGGACGGCATCACGTTCGGCGAGAAGCGCGTGATCATCGAATGCCCCGAGGGGCTCGTCCACTTCCGCGACCCGAAGGTGTGGCGGATCGATGACGTCTGGTACATGATCTTCGGCGCCTGCTCGGCCGATAACCGCGGGCAGGTGTGGCTCTACACCTCCACGGATATGGAGAACTGGGAGTTCGAGAGGATTCTCTTCCAGGACCCGGACCCCAACATGTTCATGCCGGAGTGCCCGGACATGTTCCCACTCGGGGACAAGTGGGTCATCGTCTACTGCCCGATGGGGCCGAAGCCAGCCGGCTACCAGGCGAGGAACGGGTACAACGCAGGCTACGTGGTGGGGAACTGGGCACCGGGGCAGGCGTTCGAGCAGCTCACCGAGTACCGTCCCGTCGATTGGGGCCACAACTTCTACGCGCCGCAGTCCTTCGAGGCGCCCGATGGCCGCCGGATCGTCTACGGCTGGCTCGGTTCGTTCACGATCCCGGTCGCCACGCAGGAATCGGACGGTTGGTGCGGCCAGCTCACCGTGCCGCGCGAGCTCACGCTCGATGAGAAGCTGCGCCTGCGCAACTACCCGATCGCCGAGATTGAGCGGCTGCGCACCGAGACCATCGATTATGGCGCGTTCGAGCTGGGCCTCAACGAGGATCGGGTCCTGATCGACGACGGCGATGCGGTTGAGATCGAGCTCGACGTGGACCTGGCTGCGACCACCTCGGAACGGGTGGGCTTGAAGGTTCATTCCACGCCGGATGGCGGCCACACGTTCGTGGCGTACGACGATCTGGCGCGCCGCGTCCAGATTGACCGGCGGCTTGCCGGCAACGGGGATCGCGGCCTGCGCGCCGCGCCGTACGAGGGTGGGGATCAACTGCGGCTGCGCGTCCTCGTGGACCGCGGCTCGATCGAGGTGTTCGTGAACCACGGCGCCGAATCGGTCACCTCTTTCTCCTTCCCGAACGCTGGCCCGCGCGCGGTGGTCCTCACCTCGGAATCGGGCACGATCGCCGTCACGGGGCTGAAGGTGCACCGCCTTGGCGCGATCTGGGAGAGTCCCGACCGCTAGCGTGTCCTTTCCCGGCCTCAGCTTTCGTGTGGTGCGCGGGCGGCCGCACCCGACACGTGTTGGACGCGCTATGCTGAACCGAACCTGGCCTCCGGCCGGATAGCGGTGAACCTGGGAGCGGCAGATGGCGGAGAATGTGAGCGACCTAGCGCAGGCGAAGGAACCGCGCTTCGCGGGGCTGCATCGCGCAGGCATGACATCGTGGGCGGCGCTCGGGGTGATTCTGCTGGCCGTTGTCATCGCGAG
>JAKDIE010000006.1 GCA_030450655.1 Ruaniaceae bacterium | reverse complement strand
CTACGCGATCGTGCAGGGGGTCGACCACGTCGTCCCCGTGGACATCTACCTGCCCGGGTGCCCGCCCCGCCCGGAGATGCTCTTCAACGCAATCGGCGAACTGCACAAGCAGATCATGCACTCGCCGCTCGGCGTGAACCGGATCGAAGCCGCGAAGGCTGCGGAGGCAGCGGCGCTCGCCGCCACCCCCACCCACGAAATGAAGGGCCTGCTGGCATGAGCGAGGTTTCGAGGCACGAGGGAGCCACGCCCCGCGAGCAGCTTCCCGTGATCGGCGTGCGCCAGGGAATGTTCGGCGTGCACGGCGCGGGGGACACGACCGGCTTCGGCGGGCTCACCCGCCACGTGCGGATTGAGGGCAACACCGAGCAGCCGTTCGGCTCGTGGTTTGACGAGGTCTACGAGGTGCTGTGCGAGGTCCTCACCGAGCAGGGCCTGAATCCCGACGACGTCATTGAGCTTCCGGTGGTTCACCTTGGCGAGTTCACGCTCCACATCGCAGCGCCTCACATCGAGACCGTGTGCCGCGCGCTCAGGGACGAGCAGGATCTGCGTTTCGAGTTGTGCCTCGGAGTCTCCGGTGTGCACTACCCGCAGGACACGGATCGTGAGATGCACGCCGTCTATCACCTGATGAGCCTCACGCACGGCGGTCGCTTGTTGCGCCTCGAGGTCTCGGTCCCCGATGCCAACCCGCACGTGCCCACGGTGGTGGACGTCTATCCGGGCAATGACTGGCAGGAGCGCGAGACCTGGGACCTGATGGGGATCGTGTTCGATGGTCACCCGTCCCTCACCCGCACGGCGATGCCGGATGACTGGGTGGGCCACCCGCAACGTAAGGACTACCCACTCAGCGGTATCCCCGTTGAGTACAAGGGCGCAACGGTGCCGCCCGCGGATACGCGAAGGAACTACTCATGAGCGACTTCCACGCCTCCGGGCCGGCTCTCGACGATCCCGGCCTGCGCGAGTACACGGCTGCCGGCGGCGACTGGGCGGATATCGCCTCCGAAGCCGAGCGTGTTGGCGAAGAGCGGATCGTGGTCAACATGGGCCCCGTTCACCCCTCCACGCATGGTGTGCTCCGCCTGATCCTCGACATCGAGGGCGAGCTCGTGAAGGAAGCCCGCGTTGGCACCGGCTACCTCCACACGGGCATCGAGAAGAACATGGAGTTCCGCACCTGGACCCAGGGCGTGACCTTCTGCACCCGCATGGATTACGTGGCCCCGATGCACAACGAGGTCGCCTACTGCCTCGCCGTGGAGAAGCTTCTCGGCATCACGGACGAGATCCCGGAGCGCGCCACCCAGATCCGCGTGCTCATGATGGAACTCAACCGCATCGCCTCGCACCTGATTGCGGTCGCCACTGCGGCGAACGAACTCGGCTCCACCACGATGATGACCTTGGGCTTCCGCGCCCGGGAGAACATCCTGAACATCTTCGAGCGCGCCAGCGGCCTGCGCATGAACCACGCGTACATCCGCCCCGGCGGCGTTGCGCAAGATCTGCCCGAGGGCACGGTGGAGTACATCCGCGAGGTTCTGCCGGACACCGTGATGACCATGAACGAAATGATGGACATCGTGATGGATAACCCCATCTACAAGCTGCGGCACGTGAACGTGGGGACCATCCCGATGGCCGGCGCGTTGGCGCTCAGCATGACGGGACCGTGCCTGCGCACCACCGGTTACCCGCTGGACATCCGCAAGATGGTTCCGTACTGCGGCTACGAGACGTACGATTTCGAGGCGATCACGAGGGACGCGGGAGACGCGTACTCGCGAGTCGAGGCGCGCTTCGGCGAGTGCTTCGAGTCCCTGAAGATCATCCGCCAGGTCCTCGAGCGGCTTGAGGCGTCCGATGGCCAGCCGGTCATGGTGGAAGATAAGTCGATCGCCTGGCCCGCCCAACTCTCGATCGGCGTGGATGGTCAAGGAAACTCGCTCGATCACATCCGCGAGATCATGGGGACCTCGATGGAGTCCCTGATTCACCACTTCAAGCTCGTGACCGAGGGCTTCCGGGTCCCGGCCGGCCAGGTGTTCCAGCTCATCGAGCACCCCAAGGGCGTGATGGGTGTCCATCTGGTGTCCGACGGCGGCACCCGCCCCTACCGGGCACACTTCCGTGAGCCCTCGTTCGCCAACCTGCAGTCCCTGTCGATGATGGCCGAGGGCGGCCAGTTGGCCGATGTGGTGGTTACGCTCGCCTCGATCGACCCAGTTCTAGGAGGTGTGGACCGATGAGTAACACGCTCGAATCCCTGCGCGCCGACGCCGAAGAGATCGTTGCCCGCTACCCGGACTTCCCGCGCAGCGCGCTGGGTCCGATCCTGCACCTGATCCAATCGGTGGATGGTTACGTCTCCCCGCGCGGCATCGCGCTGGCGGCAGAGGTCCTGAACCTGAGCCGCGCCGAGGTGAGCGCGGTTGCCACGTTCTACTCGCAGTACCGCCGCCACCCCAACGGCGAGTACAACGTGGGCGTGTGCGTGAACCCCCTGTGTGGCGTGATGGGCGGCGAGCTCATCTGGGAAGCCGTCTCGGAGCACCTCGGCCTGGAACACGACGAGACCTCGGATGACGGAAAGATCACGCTGGAGCGTCTCGAGTGCAACGCGGCCTGCGATTACGCCCCCGTGGTGATGGTCAACTGGGAGTTTTTCGACAATCAGACCCCGCAATCCACGATCCAGCTGGTCGATGAGATCCGCGCGGGCAAGGACCTCCACCCCACGCGTGGCGCCGATAAGGTCCACACGTTCAAGGAAATCTCCCGCGTGCTCGCCGGATTCGAGGACGGCCACGCGGACGAGGGCCCCTCCGCCGGCGAGGCGACCCTCCTCGGCAAGCGCATCGCGGATCAGCACGGCTGGACCGCACCCACTACGGTACCCACGGCGGCACCAAAGAAGGCCGCACCCAAGAAGGCCACCACCGCAGGCACAGAGCAGGTTGGCAAGCCCGGCTCGAGTGCCGAGCATAAAGAGCCAACCCCGAAGGAGACGAAGAAGTGACCACGTTCACCGCTCCCGGAACCCTCGCTCCCGTCCTCTCAATCAACTGGGGGGAGGAGAAGTCCTGGACCCTCGATTCCTACCGCCGCATTGGTGGCTGGAAGGCGTGGGAGAAGGCTCGCGCCATGGAGCCCTCCGCGATCACCGATATCGTGAAGAACTCGGGACTGCGCGGCCGTGGCGGCGCGGGGTTCCCCACCGGTTTGAAGTGGTCCTTCCTGCCCAAGCCCGACGGCGGCCCCACGTACCTCGTGGTGAATGCCGACGAATCTGAGCCGGGCACCTGCAAGGACATCCCGCTGCTGATGGCCAACCCCCATGTGCTGCTCGAAGGCATGGCCATCACGGCGTACGCAATCGGCTGCCATCACGCGTTCGTGTACCTGCGCGGTGAGGTGGTGCACGTGTACCGGCGCCTGCTCGCGGCGGTCCGCGAGGCCACCGAGGCGGGCCTGCTCGGTACCCCGGATTTCGATCTGACGATCACCATCCACGCGGGCGCCGGCGCCTACATCTGCGGTGAAGAGACCGCGCTCCTCGATTCGCTTGAGGGCCGCCGCGGCCAGCCCCGCCTGAAGCCGCCGTTCCCCGCTGTTGCGGGCCTCTACGCGCGCCCCACCGTGGTCAACAACGTCGAATCGATCGCCTCGGTCCCCGGCATCATCGCCAACGGCGCCGAATGGTTCACCTCGATGGGGCCCGAGCGCTCCGCCGGGCACGGCATCTTCTCGATTTCCGGCCACGTGACGAACCCGGGTCAGTTCGAGGCCCCGCTCGGCATCACGATGCGGGAACTGATCGAGATGGCCGGTGGGATCCGCGAGGGGCACCAGCTCAAGTTCTGGACGCCAGGGGGATCATCCACCCCGATCCTCACGCCCGAGCACATCGACGTCCCGCTGGATTACGAATCCGTGGGTGCGGCCGGTTCCATGCTCGCCACCCGCGCCCTGCAGGTGTTCGATGAGACGACGTCCGTGGTGCGCGTGGTGCGCGGCTGGACGGACTTCTACCAGCACGAATCCTGCGGCAAGTGCACGCCGTGCCGCGAGGGCACGTTCTGGATGCGCCAGATCATGCACCGCCTGGAGGCGGGTAAGGGTGAGAATGGCGATGCCGAGTTGCTCGAGGAGATTGCCGGAAACATCTTCGGCCGCTCCTTCTGCGCGCTGGGTGACGCCGCCGCCACCCCGATCATGAGCGCAATCAAGTTGTTCCGCGAGGAGTTCCAGGCCGGGTACACCACGCCCGCGAACGAACTGTTCCCGTACGCCGCATCCGCGGTATTCGAGGTAGGTGCCTGATGACATCCACGCTCCCCGGCCGTGAGGCCGTTGACCTGCTGACCGTCACCATTGACGGCGTCGAGGTGGAGGTGCCTCGCGGCACGCTCATCATCCGGGCCGCCGAACGGGCCGGCATCGAGATCCCGCGTTTCTGTGATCACCCGCTCCTGAAGCCTGCCGGCGCCTGCCGGCAGTGCCTCGTGGACGTGGCGATGCCCGATCGCGAGGGCAACGTGCGCGCAATGCCGAAGCCGCAGGCATCGTGCACCATGGAAGTCACGCCCGGAATGATCGTGAACACGCAGAACACCTCGGAGGTTGCGGATACGGCGCAGCACGGAATCATGGAGTTCCTGCTGATCAACCACCCGCTTGACTGCCCGGTGTGCGATAAAGGAGGCGAGTGCCCCCTTCAAAACCAGGCGATGGCGCACGGCCGCGCGGCAACGCGGTTCGTGGACGTCAAGCGCACCTTCCCGAAGCCCATCAAGATCTCCACGCAGATCCTACTCGACCGCGATCGCTGCATCCTGTGCCAGCGCTGCACCCGGTTCTCCTCCCAGATCCCCGGAGATGCCTTCATCGCCCTCCAGGGCCGCGGCGGCGGGACCCCGGGCCTCGAGGTGCACGGGCTTCACGGTTCCCAGATTGGCCGCTTCGACGCGGACATCCTCGAGTTCTCGGGCGAGGGCCACTGCAACGCGGCCGCCGCCGTCGATTCGGTGGCCGGCCCGTCCGGTGCCCCAGGCCTGGCGAGCGGTTACGCTCCCGGCCCGATTGGCCCCTCGGAGCTCGACGAATCCGGCCGCCCGTTCGCGTCCTACTTCTCGGGCAACACCATCCAGATCTGCCCGGTGGGCGCCCTCACCTCGGCGTCCTACCGCTTCCGTTCGCGCCCCTTCGATCTGATCTCGGTCGAATCCGTGGCCGAACACGATTCCTCGGGTGCCGCGATCCGCGTGGACACGCGCCGCGGCGAGGTGCTGCGCCGTCTCTCCGGCAACGATCCGGAGGTCAACGAGGAGTGGATCACCGATAAGGACCGCTTCGCCTTCACCTGGCCGTACGTGGACCGCATCTCGGTGCCGATGGTCCGCGACGAGGAGACGGGCGAACTCGTCAACACCTCGTGGTCCGAGGCGCTTGAAGTGGCCGCCCGCGGCCTTGAGGCTGCAAAGGCCGACGGCGGCGTGGCAGCTCTCCCCGGAGGCCGCCTCACGCGTGAGGACGCCTTCGCGTGGAGCGCGTTCACGCGCCGCGTGCTCGGAACCAACGATGTGGATTACCGCTCCCGCGCCGCCAGCGACGAAGAGGCGGCGTTCCTCGCCGCGTTCGTGGCGGGCGCCGGTCTCGGCGTCACCTTCACGGATCTCGAGTTCGCGCCGCAGGTGCTGCTGGTGGACTTCGAGGCCGAGGAGGAGGTAGGGAACGTCTTCCTACGCCTGCGCAAGGGAGTCCTCGCTGGTCGCGTGAAGGTCGCCACGGTGGCCCCGTTCCTGACCCGCGGTGCGGCGAAGATGAAGTCGGCGCTCGTGGCGGCCGCCCCCGGCGATGCTCCCAGCGCGCTGGCAAATCTCGCCGCGTCCCACGCGGATATCGCAACGGGTCTCGCGCAGCCTGGTTCCGTGATCGTGGTCGGTGAGCGTGCGGCCCTCGTGCCTGGCACGCTCTCTGCGGTCGTGGCACTCTCGGAGGAGACGGGGGCCCGCATCGCCTGGATCCCGCGCCGCGCCGGCGAGCGCGCCGCGATCGATGCTGGTCTGCTGCCCGGCCTGTTGCCCGGCGGCCGCCCCGTGGCGCAATCCGCCGCGCGTGTGGACGCCCAAACGGCGTGGGGGAGTGAGGTCCCCGCCACGGAGGGACGCGCCCTGCCAGCCATCCTCGAAGCACTCGTTGCTGGCGAACTCGCGGGCGTCGTCGTCGGTGGTCTCGAACTCATCGACCTGCCGAACCCGAGCCTGGCGCGCGCCGCGCTCGAAGGATCATTCGTGGTCCAGTTGGAGGTGCGCCGCAGCGAGATCACGGAGTACGCCGATGTGGTGTTGCCGGTCGCCCCGCCCTCGGAGAAGGCCGGAACCTTCGTGAACTGGGAGGGGCGCACGCGCCCGTTCGCCCAGGTCAAGTCCTCCTCCGCGGGGCCCGATCGCGCGGTGCTCAGCGATATCGCGGTCGAGATGGGCGTGGACTTGGGGCTCGGAACCCTCCAAGACGCCGTCACCCAGTTCGCCGAGTTCGATCCCTGGGAGAACCACCCCGTCTTCGAGACCGTTGCACCCGAGGCGACCCCATCGCCGTCGGGCAATGAGGCTGTGCTCTCCACATTCAAGCTGATGCTGGATTCCGGCGCTGGCCAGGACGGCGAGGTGCACCTTGCCGGAACCGCCCAGCGGCCGGTCGCACGCATCTCGCCCACGTTCGCCGCAGCCCTCGGGATCGAGGATGAGGTGACCGTGAACGGGCCGTTGGGCTCGGTGACGTTGACAGTGGCGCTCACGGCGATGCCCGATCACGTGGTCTGGGTGCCGCAGAACTCGCCAGGGTGCAGCGTGTACGACCAGCTCGGTGTCCGAGCCGGTGGGATCGTCAGCGTTCAGGAGGTGGCGAAGTGATGCCGTTCCAACCGACCCCGGTGGCGGATTTCTCTGAGGACACGTGGTGGATCTGGGTCATTAAGGCCGTGTTCATCCTGGTCTTCCTGCTCGTCTCGGTGCTCATGGCCCTCTGGGTGGAGCGCCGCGGCCTCGGCCGCATGCAGACCCGTAGTGGCCCGAACATCCACGGACCGTTCGGACTGTTCCAGTCCACCGCGGACGCCTTGAAGCTCATCCTCAAGGAAGACTTCTGGCTGAAGGGCGCGGACAAGTTCGTCTACATCCTCGCCCCGGTCATCGCGGCCTTCTGCTCGTTCATGGTGTTCGCCGTCATTCCGATGGGCCCGAACGTCAACATGTTCGGGATCAACACCCCGCTGCAGCTCACGGACTTCTCCGGTTCGGTACTCTACATCCTCGCCATCACGGCGTTCGGCGTGTACGGAATCGTGCTCGGCGGCTGGTCCTCGAACTCCACCTACCCGCTGCTGGGTTCGGTACGTTCCACCGCGCAGGTCATCTCCTACGAACTCTCGATGGGCCTGTCCCTCGTCTCGGTGTTCATCGTCTCCGGTTCGATGTCCACCTCACAGATCGTTGATGCGCAAACCCAACTCTGGTGGGCGATAGCGCTCGCTCCAGCGTTCGTGATCTACCTGATCTCGATGGTGGGGGAGGTGAACCGCCTTCCCTTCGATCTCCCCGAGGCCGAAGGTGAGCTGGTGGCCGGCCACATGGTCGAGTATTCCTCGATGAAGTTCGCATGGTTCTTCCTCGCCGAGTACATCAACATGTTCAACGTTTCGGCCGTCGCCACCACGCTGTTCTTCGGCGGCTGGCGCGCCCCCTGGCCGATCTCGGCAATCGGCGATGGCATGTTCAACGAGGGCTATTGGCCCATGTTGTGGTTCATGATCAAGTTGTGGATGTTCATGTTCCTGATGATCTGGACCCGCGGCACGCTGCTGCGCTTCCGCTACGACCAGTTCATGAACTTGGGCTGGAAGGTTCTCATCCCCTCCGCGCTCGTGTGGGTCGTATTGGTGAGCCTCGTTCAAGGCGTGCGCCAGTTCACGAACATCGATCTGCAAACGCAACTACTCGCGATCGCCGCAGTATTCCTCGCATTGATGGTGATCCTGATGTTGATCCCATCGAAGAAGGAACCACCCCAGCCCGACGACGTCGGTGATCCCCCTGCGTTCGATGCGTTCGCTGGGGGCTACCCGGTGCCGCCACTGCCCGGCCAGCAACTGCCGCCGTCACCGCGACGCAGGCGCCGTGAAGCCGCCATGGCCATGACCCAGGAGGCCACCGATGAGTGAGGTATCCAAGAATCGACGCGGAGGCGAGGTCTCTCGCGATTCGGACGATAAGGGCTGGATCCGCCCAGAGAAGGGCCCCGTTGGGAAGTTCTTCTCACCCGTCAAGGGTTACGGCATCACGCTCTCCTCGATGTTTCGCCCGGTCGTGACGGAGCAGTACCCGTTCGAGAAGCGCCCCACCCAACCCCGGTACCACGGGCGGCACATGCTCAACCGTTACGCGGATGGCCTGGAGAAGTGCATCGGCTGCGAGTTGTGCGCGTGGGCGTGCCCCGCGGATGCGATCCTCGTGGAGGCTGGCAATAACACGCCAGAGGCGCAATACTCGCCCGGCGAGCGTTATGGCCGCGTGTACCAGATCAACTACCTGCGCTGCATCTTTTGCGGGCTGTGCATCGAGGCGTGCCCCACGCGGGCGCTCACGATGTCGAACGAGTACGAACTCGCCGGCCCCACGCGGGAAGGCCTGATCTACGAGAAGTCCCAGCTTCTCGCACCCTTGGATGAGGGGATGCTCGCCGCACCGCACCCCATGGTCGAGGGCACCACCGATGGCGACTACTACCGGGGCGACGTCCTCGGAGCGACCTCGGCCCAGGTGGACTGGGTGCGCGAGCGCCGTCCCGAAGATTCGACCCTTCCGAAGGGGGGCGCGAAATGATCGTCCCAATGGCATTTTCCCCCGAGGGCGCCATCACGGGCGGAGAGGCGGTCCTGTTCTGGATCGTCGGTCCGCTGGTGGTGCTCGCCGCGCTGGGCCTGCTGTTTGCGCGGAAGGCCGTGTACGCGGCCATCGGCGTGGTGCTCATGATGGTGGGCCTCGCGGTGCTCTACATCGCGCAGGGAGCAACCTTCCTCGGCGCCGTGCAGGTGGTTGTCTACACCGGCGCGATCATGATGCTCTTCCTGTTCGTGCTGATGCTGATCGGCGTGGATGCGTCCGAGAGCCGCCTCGAGCCATTGCGCGTGCAACGGCCGATCGCGATCCTCGGCGGTCTCGGCGTGCTGATTGGCCTCGTGGGGATCATTCTCCAGACCACGTACACGGCCCCGGTGGATTACGACCCGTACGTGGTGGACTCGAACCCGCTGCAGATCGCCGTGGTGCTCTTCCAGAACTTCCCGCTGACGATGCAGCTCACGGGTGTGTTGCTGATCATCGCGGCGGTCAGTGCCCTCACGATGACCTCGCGCGAGCGGATCACACCCAAGGTCACGCAGCGTGACGTGGCCGAGGCGAAGATGCAGGCGTGGGCCACCCGCGGCACGCGCATCGCGCAACTGCCGGCGCCGGGCCTGTTCGCCACCCACAACGCAGTGGACGCACCCGCGATTAGCGGCACGGGAGGCGTGGTCACCGAATCCGTTCCGCGTGTGCTGCGGATCCGTGGCCAGCAGGTCACGATCGCCGAGGTGGCACCGCACCTTGTCCAGGAACGTGATGTGCCGATCCAGCAGTCGCAGCTACCGGGCATGCCGGGCGCCGCGAAGCCTGTGCTCCCGCCCGGTGACGACCTCACCGTCACCACCGAGGCTGCGCTCCCCGAGGAGGACGAGAAGTGATCAACTACCTGATTCTGTCCGTCATTCTCTTCACGATCGGTGGAGCCACCGTTCTCGTGCGCCGCAACGCGATCATCGCGTTTATGGGAGTGGAGTTGATGCTGAACGCCTCGAACCTCTCCCTGATCACCTTCGCGCGCATGCACGGAGACGTGACCGGCCAGGTGATGGCCTTCTTCGTGATGGTCGTCGCCGCCGCCGAGGTCGTGGTGGGCCTCGCAATCATCGTGTCCATCTTCCGATCCCGCAGGTCCGCGTCGCTTGACGACGTCTCGCTGCTGAAGAACTGAGGCCAAGGTGTTGATGCTCGAAACCGTTCAGGTTGCGCCGGCCAGCGGCGTGGCCTCGGCCGCATGGCTCATGGTCGCCATCCCGCTGCTCTCCGCGGCGATCCTGCTCCTGATGGGGCGGCGCGCAGATAAGTGGGGCCACTGGCTGGGCGTGGCGGCCTCCACCGCCTCCTTCGTGATTGGCGTGGCCGTCGTCATTCAGCTCATCGGGCTGCCCGCGGCGCAGCGCGTCGTGGAGACCAACCTCTACACGTGGATCGGCACGGCCGATCTCACCGTAGAGTTCGGCACCCGCGTGGATCCCCTCTCGATGACGTTCGTGATGCTCGTGACCTTCGTGGGAACGCTCATCCACATCTACTCGGTGGCCTACATGGAGCACGACGTCGATCGGCGCCGCTTCTTCGCCTACCTGAACCTGTTCGTCGCGGCCATGCTCCTGCTGGTGCTGGCGAACTCCTACGCCCTGCTCTTCGTTGGCTGGGAAGGCGTGGGTCTCGCGTCCTACCTCCTGATCGGATTCTGGAACTTCAAGACCGAGAATGCGGTGGCCGCCAAGAAGGCCTTCGTGATGAACCGTGTGGGCGACGCCGGTCTCCTCCTCGCGATGGGAGCGATGTTCGCCGCTGTGGGTTCAGTGAGTTTCGAAGGTGTCCTCAACTCCGAGATCGCGCAAGGCTCGGCGTTGGTGATCGGCCTGCTCCTGCTCGTGGGTGCCTGCGGTAAGTCCGCACAGTTCCCGTTGCAGGCCTGGCTCGGTGACGCCATGGCGGGCCCCACGCCGGTCTCCGCCCTGATCCACGCGGCCACCATGGTGACCGCCGGCGTGTATCTCGTGGTGCGGTCCGGACCGATCTACTCCGTTTCGCCGGAAGCGCAGCTTGCCGTGGCCGTCGTCGGCGCTATTACGCTCCTGTTCGGTGCGATCGTGGGTAGCGCGAAGGATGACATGAAGAAGATCCTCGCCGCCTCCACCATGTCCCAGATCGGGTACATGATGCTCGCGGCGGGCCTCGGTCCGATCGGCTACGCGTTCGCGATTTTCCACCTGTTCACGCACGGCTTCTTCAAGGCCGGCATGTTCCTCGGTGCGGGATCGGTGATGCACTCGATGAACGATCAGGTGGATATCCGCCGCTTCGGTGGGCTTTCGAAGTACATGAAGATTACGTGGATCACCTTTGCGGCCGGATGGCTGGCAATCCTTGGGATTCCGCCGTTCTCCGGCTTCTGGTCGAAGGACAAGATCATCGAGGCGGCCTTCGTGGGCGAGGGTTGGCAGCCGTGGGTGTTCGGAACCGTGGCGCTGCTCGGCGCGGGGATCACGGCGTTCTACATGTCTCGCCTGTTCTTCTCCATCTTCCACGGCGAGAAGCGTTGGACTGAGCCCCCAGAGGGCCCGGCGCAGCACCCGCACGAATCGCCGGCACTGATGACGGTGCCGATGATCCTCCTCGCCGTGGGCTCGGTGTTCATCGGTGGCCTGTTCTCGATCGGCAACTCCTTCGTGTCCTGGCTTGAGCCCGTTACCGGTCACGTGGAGCATCACGATCCCGTGATCTCGGTGCCGGTGCTCATGGTCTGCACGATCGTCGTCGTCCTCATCGGGGCGTTCCTCGCCTGGCGGATGTACGTGAAGTCGGCGATGCCGATGACGGCCCCGCACGGCAGCCCGCTGGTGCGCGCAGCCCGCGCGGACCTCTACCAGGACGCGGTCAACGAGGCCGTATTCATGCGGCCCGGGCAGGTTCTCACGCGGACAGTGGACACGGTGGATTCGGGCTTCGTGGATGGCTTCCTTATTGAAGGCACCGCGAAGGGCGTGCAGGGTCTCGGTGAGACCGGGGCGAAGCTCCACAACGGATTCGTACGCACGTACGCCGGGTACATCCTCGGTGGTACGGCGCTAGCTTTGGTCGCGATGCTCGCGACTCGGATGTAGGACGCGATATGGATCTCTCTTTCCCCATCCTCACCGTTCTCGTGGTGTTCCCGCTGCTGGCGGCCGCACTGCTCTGGGCGGTCCCCGCACTGCGCCGTTCGTGGCGCGCGTACGGCATCGGCGTCTCGCTCGTGGAGTTGGTGTTCGTTGCCATCGCGATCTACGCGTTCAATATGGGCGCGGCGGGCACGATCCAGTTGACCGAGCAGTACGCGTGGATTCCGGCGATCGGCACCTCGTGGGCGCTCGGCGTCAACGGACTCGGGCTCGTGATGATCGTGCTCGCCAGTTTCCTGGTACCGCTGGTGATTCTCGCCCGTTCCGAGGGCGACGGCGGCAACCCGGACTGGGTCTATGTGGCCCTGGTCCTGGTGCTCCAGGCGTGCATGGTCCTCATCTTTGCGGCCAGGGACGTGTTGCTGTTCTACATCGTCTTCGAGGCGATGCTGATCCCCGTGTACTTCCTGATCGGCTACTTCGGCGGCCCGAACCGGAAGCGTGCGGCACTGAAGTTCCTGCTGTATTCGCTGGCTGGCGGACTCGTCATGCTGGTGGGGGTCGTCGCGCTCTACGTGGTGGGCCCCGGCGGTGAGACCGCGTACCTGATGGACTCGCTCGAAGGCCTTGCCCTCGATCCGATGGTGGAGCGCCTGCTCTTCGTCTCCTTCTTCATCGCGTTCGCGATCAAGGCGCCGATGGTCCCGGTTCACACCTGGCTGCCGGATACGGCGCAGGAGGCCGATTCGGGCACCTCCACGCTCCTCGTGGGCATCCTCGACAAGGTGGGAACCTTCGGGATGATCATGCTGTGCCTGGTGCTCTTCCCCAACGCATCACGCTGGGCCGCGCCGGTCATCATCATCCTCGCCGTGATCTCGATCCTGTGGGGTGCCCTCGTGGCGATCGCCTCGAAGGACTTCATGCGCCTGGTCTCGATGACCTCGGTCTCGCACTTCGGCTTCATCGTTCTCGGAATCTTCATCGGTTCCACCACGGCGATGACGGGCGCCATGATCTACATGGTGGCGCACGGTCTTTCCACCGCGGGTCTGTTCCTTGTTCTCGGCTTCCTCGCAAAGCGTGGGGGAACGCAGCAGATCGCTGCGTACCGCGGCATGCAGCGGATCACGCCGTTGATCGCAGGACTCTTCCTCACGGCCGGACTCGCCTCCATCGCGTTGCCTGGGCTCTCGGGCTTCATCCCGGAGTACCTCGTCCTGGTGGGAACCTTCGCCGTGAACCCGATCGCCGCCGCCTTCGCCGTGTTCGGTGTGATCCTGGCGGCGCTGTACCTCCTGCTGCCGTACCAGCGCATGTTCACCGGGCCACCGGAGGATGGCATCCAAGGGGCCGCAGATCTCAGCGGCCGCGAGAAGGCGGTCATGGCACCGCTCATCGCCTCGATGCTCCTGCTCGGATTCGTCCCGGGCCTCGTGCTCGACGCCGTCACACCGGTCGCAGAGGCCATCACACCGATCGTTCAGGTCGAGGGGAGCTAGTCCATGTCGTTCATCGCACCTGGCATTCAGTGGGTGGCCCTCACCCCGCTGCTGACCATCATGGGGGCAGGAGTTCTCGGCGTTCTCGTCGAGGCGTTCGTGAAGCGCGGCCCGCGCCGTCTGGTCCAGGTCATCCTGGCGCTCGGAGCCATCTCCGTGGCGCTCGTGGCCGTCGTCTGGCGGTACACGGAGGTCCTGGCGAACGGGCCGATCACGATCTTCGATAACTCGTTGAAGGAGGACGTCCCGGCGCTGGTGGCGCAGGCGATCCTGCTGATCATCGCGTTCATTGGAGTGCTCGTCATCGCCGATCGCACCGAGACGGGAGAGGGCGCATTCGTGGCCTCTGCCGCCACCCGGCCGGGTTCAGAGGAAGAGTCCGACGCCACCGAGGCGGGGCTTGTCCAGTCTGAGGTCTATCCGCTGGTCCTGTTCTCGTTGCTCGGCATGCTTGTGTTCACCTCGGCGTCCAGCCTCGTGACCCTGTTCGTGGCGCTGGAGGTTCTCTCACTGCCGCTGTACGTGCTCACCGGACTCGCGCGTCGTCGTCGGCTCCTATCCCAGGAAGCGTCACTCAAGTACTTCCTGCTCGGAGCCTTCTCCTCGGCGGTGATGCTGTTCGGCATCACGCTCCTCTACGGCTACTCCGGTTCGTTCGCGTTCGCGGATATCCAGGCCGCCGCACCGAACATGCTCCAGATGGATGCGCTCCTGTTTGGGGGCACGCTCATGGTGCTGGTGGGACTGCTCTTCAAGGTGGGTGCCGCCCCGTTCCACGCGTGGACACCGGATGTCTACCAAGGAGCCCCCACACCCGTGACCGGCTTCATGGCCGCCGCTACCAAGACCGCGGCCTTCGCCGCGATGCTGCGGTTCGTGTACGTGGCCGTGCCGGCAACGGCGTGGGATATCGCGCCGATCATGTGGGTGATCATCGGGCTCACGATGGCCGCCGGTACGTTCGTGGGAATCGTGCAGACCAACGTCAAGCGGATGCTCGCGTACTCATCGGTTGCGCACGCCGGCTTCGTGCTGCTTGGCGTCTTCGCCATGGTGGCGTCCTCGATCCCGGCCACCATGTTCTACCTGCTGGCCTATGGCATCGCCACGGTGGGTGCCTTCGGCGTGATCACGCTCGTGCGCGAGCGGGACCCGCAGGGGCACATCACTGCGGAAGCGACGGAACTCTCGCAGTGGGCGGGCCTCGGGAAGAAGAGTCCGCGGCTTGCTGCGGCGATGACGATTTTCCTCCTCTCCTTCGCCGGCATCCCTCTGACCGCTGGCTTCATCGGGAAGCTGACCGTCTTCACGGCGGCAGTCGAGGGTGGCCTGTGGTGGCTGGTGGTGCTCGCGGTGCTGTTCTCGGCGGCGACGGCGTACTTCTATGTGCGTCTCATCATCCTGATGTACTTCACTGAGCCCGAGGACGAAGGGACTGTGGTGGTGGTCGAGTCGGAGGGCCTGACCAGTGTCGCCATTGGTCTTGCCGCGATTGTCACCGTGGCACTCGGCATCCTGCCGGGGCCGATCCTGGACTTCGTGGGACGCGCCGCGCAGTACCTGCCGTAAACTGGCCAACTGATGAGTGAGACCACGCTGGACGATCTTCTCGCGCCCGAGATGGAGCGCGTAGAAGAGATGTTGCGTGCCGCAACGGGGCACGTCGAAGGTCAGATTGCCGCTCCCGCGTCCCACTTGGCTGAGGCGGGCGGCAAGAGGTTGCGGCCGATGCTCGCTTTACTCGGGGCGCAACTTGGCACGGGCGTCAACGAGGAGGTGCGGCAGGCCGCCGTCGCCGTTGAACTCACGCACCTTGCAACGCTCTACCACGATGACGTCATGGACTCGGCGCCGCTGCGGCGCGGTGCTCTGGCGGCTCACCAGGTGTGGGGCAACTCGGTGGCGATCCTCACGGGTGATCTGCTGTTCGCCCGCGCCTCGCGGATAGTCGCCGAACTTGGGCCGGAAGCGGTGAAGCTGCACGCGGTCACGTTCGAGCGGCTCTGCCTTGGTCAGCTCCACGAAACCATGGGTCCTTTGGAGGGTGTGGACGCCGTCGAGCACTATATCGACGTGCTCGCCGATAAGACCGGCTCGCTGATAGCCGCGTCCGCGCGCTACGGCGCGATGTTCGCCGATTCAGATCCCGCATACGTGGTCGTGATGGAGCGCTTCGGCGAAAAGGTGGGTATCGCCTTCCAGCTTGCCGACGACGTGATCGATCTCGAGTCCGATTCCGCAGTGACAGGAAAGACTCCCGGCACGGACCTGCGTGAGGGCGTGGACACCATGCCGATCCTGCTTCTGCGGGTTGCCGCGGAGGCCGGGACGTTGGACGAGGCGGGGCGCGAGATCCTGGCTCGCCTTGACGGCACGGGCGCGGCTGATGGTGAGGGCGCTTCGACGCGTCCAGCCGAGGACGCCGCAGCACTGGGTGCCGGCGATTCAAAGGTGAGAAGGGGAGCGGCGATCCGGCGGGATTCGCTGCAGCGGGACGATGCCCTGGCGGCCGTTGTCGAGGCGTTACGAGTGCACCCGGTGCTGGAGCAGGCACGCGAAATGGCGCGCTCCTGGGCCGCGGATGCCGTGGCCGAGCTCGAGTCACTCCCTGCGGGCGAGGTCCGCAAGTCCCTCTACGACTTCGCTGACGCACTGGTGGACCGCCTGGCGTAGCGCCTCTCGCGTCATCCTGCGGTTCCCACCCTGCGGTTCCCACTGCGGTTCCCACTGCGGTTCCCACGCTACGGTTCCCACTGCGGTTCCCACCCTTTGTCATCCTGCGCGTAGTCGCAGGACCCAGAACGCCTCGGTTGAGTGAGGAACCTTGTGCCTGGGTTCTGCGGCTGCGGCTACGCCTGCGCGCAGAATGAAAACTGGTGGGTGTCCGCGAGGCGAGAGCGCATGCGGGTACGGACTGCCTGGACGGAAGCGATCCTTGCCCGTGGGGCCAGTGTCGCCGCTCCCGGGGGTGAACTCGGGGGCTTCTTTGCCTGGATGGCAGCGATGGGGCTCGAGGTGAGGCGATCTCGCTCCCTTTCGGGGCCGCGACGCCCGTGGCCCCGTCTGATCGTATTAGTGTGGCAGTTTTCGTTCGGTCCGAGGCCCTGGGGCCATCTGCGTGGCACAAAACGTCAGAATCCTGACGTTTCCTGCCACGATCAGCCCCCCG
>JAKDIE010000161.1 GCA_030450655.1 Ruaniaceae bacterium | reverse complement strand
CCTAACCCCACCCCGGGGCCGGGGGTTTGTGCGCGGTGTTTTAACACCCTAAGTCGGGGGGGGGCTTTTCGCCCGGCCCCCTTCCGTGACTCAACGGATCAGAATCCGCCCATGCCACCCATGTCATCGCCGCCAGCGGGCATCGGGGCCGGGGGCTCCGGCTTGTCCGCGACGATCGCTTCGGTGGTGAGGAACAGGCCGGCAATCGAGGCCGCGTTCTGCAGCGCCGAACGCGTCACCTTCACCGGGTCCATGACACCAGCTGCGAGGAGGTCCTCGTAGATACCGGTCGCGGCGTTCAGGCCGTGACCAATGGGAAGCTGGCGTACCTTCTCCGCAACGACGCCGCCTTCGAGGCCTGCGTTGATGGCGATCTGCTTGAGGGGTGCCTCCACGGCAACCTTCACGATGTTCGCACCGGTCGCCTCGTCACCCTCAAGATCGAGGGTCTGGAACGCGTCGTTGGCGGCCTGGATAAGCGCCACGCCACCACCGGGGACAACGCCCTCTTCGACGGCAGCCTTCGCGTTGCGAACGGCGTCCTCGATGCGGTGCTTGCGCTCCTTGAGCTCCACCTCGGTGGCAGCTCCGGCCTTGATGACCGCTACTCCACCGGCGAGCTTCGCGAGGCGCTCCTGGAGCTTCTCGCGGTCGTAATCGGAGTCAGAGCGATCGATCTCGGCGCGAATCTGGTTCACGCGACCTTCGAGCTGCGCGGCATCGCCGGAGCCATCCACGATCGTGGTCTCGTCCTTGGTCACAACAACCTTGCGGGCCTGGCCAAGCAGCGAAAGGTCCGCGTTCTCCAACTTCAGACCAACGGTCTCGGAGATGACCTGGCCACCTGTGAGAATCGCGATGTCCTGCAGCATCGCCTTGCGACGGTCACCGAAGCCCGGTGCCTTCACGGCGACAGACTTGAAGGTGCCGCGGATCTTGTTGACAACGAGGGTTGCGAGGGCTTCGCCCTCCACGTCCTCGGCCACGATCAGCAGGGGCTTGCCGGACTGGATGACCTTCTCCAACAACGGGAGCATGTCCTTGACATTCGCGATCTTCGACTCGACGAGGAGAATGTAGGGGTCGTCGAGGACGGCTTCCTGACGCTCCGCATCGGTCACGAAGTACGCCGAGAGATATCCCTTGTCGAAGCGCATACCTTCGGTGAGCTCGAGCTCGAGGCCGAGCGCGTTGGACTCTTCGACGGTGACTACGCCTTCCTTGCCCACCTTGTCGAGGGCCTCGGCGATAAGCTCACCGATCGTTGTGTCACCAGCCGAGATCGCCGCAGTCGCCGCGATCTCTTCCTTGGTTTCAACTTCCTTGGCCTGCTCGAGAAGCTTCGCGGTCACGGCCTCGACGGCCCGCTCGATGCCACGCTTCAGGGCGATCGGGTTGGCGCCAGCAACAACGTTGCGCAGACCTTCCTTCACGAGTGCCTGCGCCAAAACTGTGGCGGTGGTGGTGCCGTCGCCAGCGACGTCGTCGGTCTTCTTCGCGACCTCCTTGACGAGCTCCGCGCCGATCTTCTCGAAGGGATCCTCGAGGTCGATCTCCTTGGCGATGGACACGCCATCGTTCGTGATGGTGGGGGCTCCCCACTTCTTCTCGAGGACTACGTTGCGACCACGCGGGCCGAGGGTGACCTTCACGGTGTTTGCGAGGATGTTGAGACCCCGCTCCATGCCGCGGCGTGCCTCTTCGTCAAAGGCAATGATCTTTGCCATATGGTTCAGAACCTTCCGTTATACGGGTGGCTCCCCTGTGCCCGCGACGGACGACGCACCCGCGGGAGTTTCTGTCACTCGGACGAGGCGCCTCACCGGGAAGCCGATGTGGACTTATCACTCTCACACCGAGAGTGCTAATACGATTCTGGCACTCTCATGGGGAGAGTGCAAGGCGGCTCCGCGCTAGTTCTGGAAGTCCCCACGGATGACGACGACGACCTCGTTGGAGGCGCCAGCGAGAATGTCGATGGGCTCGATGCCGAGCAGGTCCGCGATATGCTGCGCGGTCTCGCGGAGATCCTCGCGTTGGAAGTACACATACGAAACCGTGGGCTGCGACGAGAGGTAATTCCCGGCGTAGACATCGGTGAAGTTGGCGTTGGTGAGCGTCTCCGAGACCGTCAGGGCGAGACCTTCGATGGGCCCTCCGTTGAGGACCGAGATCCCAGCGTCAAGATTCACGTTCTCCGGCACGGGCGCCTCGGTGGGCTCGGTGGTCGGCTGCTCGGTTGCCTCTGGTGTGGGCTCGCCGCCGTCTGCCGGGTCTGTTTGTTCGGATGTAGCCGTGGGGGTGGGAGCCTCGGCGACGCCTCCGTCGCCATCACGGCTCAGTAGGGACACGATTCCCCTGGCGAGATGTGGCCCAAGTATGAGGTCGTGGACGATTGGGAGGAAACGCGCCGCCGACGATTCCACTCGGCGGTGCGCGCCCTTGGGTCCACGCTCCTGCGCCGCGAGATCGAACTCGTCCTTCGGATACTGACTCATGCCACCAGGCTAACGCCCTACGAGAGCTCCGCCGCGACTCGACGTGCCGAACGCTCACGATGGCGCTGGTCACGGCCGCGGCACAGGCGCTTGACGATGAGAGGTTCGGCTTCCAGCGCCGCCGGATTATCGAGGAGGGCATTAAGGATCTGGTAGTACCGCGTGACGTTCATACCGAACTCTTCGGCGATCGCGGACTCCTTGACGCCCGCGTACTTCCACCACTGCTTCTCGAACGCGAGAATTCGCAGTTCGAGATCGTTGAGTTCGGCGCCGTCCGGCGCGAGCGCATGTGCGTGCATGGTGACGAGTGTACCGAGCGAATAACACTTATGTCATTCGCTCGGAGCATCGCGGGCGAGATAGGTTCGGGCGCAGCGGTGGCGGGTATCCTCGTGGCGTGAGCTTGGACAACGTGATGCACGAATCGTGGGCAGCGGCCATGGCCGAGCAGGAAGAGACTATCCATCGGCTTGGGGACATGCTTCGCGCGGAGAATGAGGCCGGCCGCGGGTATCTGCCAGCCGGAACGGACGTGTTTCGCGCCTTCACCTACCCGCTCGACGAGGTGAGGGTGCTGATCGTGGGGCAGGACCCGTACCCCACGCCCGGGCACGCAATGGGGCTCTCCTTCTCCGTGCAGCGGGATGTGCGTCCGCTCCCTCGCTCACTGCAGAACATCTTCGCCGAGCTCGAAGCGGATCTGGGGATCGCGCTATCGGCCCACGGGGATCTCTCCGCCTGGAGCAGGGAAGGCGTGTGCCTGCTGAATCGCGTGCTCACGGTGCGGCCCAGCGCGCCTGCATCCCATCGCGGGCGCGGCTGGGAGTTCGTCACCTCGCGGGCGATCGAGGCGCTCGTGCAACGGGACTCCGCGCCTCTCGTGGCCATCCTCTGGGGGCGTGACGCCGCCACGCTCGCCCCAACCCTTGGCCCGACGCCGATCATCACGTCCCCACACCCATCCCCACTCTCTGCGTCACGCGGGTTCTTCGGATCGCGGCCCTTCTCGCGGGCAAACGCGCTCCTTGCGGAGCAGGGGGCGGCGCCGGTCAACTGGGAGATTCCGCAGTAGCCGCGCATCTGGCCGGCGAACCAACGCAGCATCGCGGCTGCGCCATCGGGAGATATCTGAGGCGTCAGAGCGCGCGCTTGATGAAGCCGTCGAGGAGCGCGTCCGCAGCCTCCGCGAGGCGCAGGCCGATCACGTCGAGACGCCGTAGCAAGTCACGCGTCTTGAGCGTCTCCATGGTGAGCTCGCCCGCGAACAGATCCTTGAGTCCCTGCTGGTACGAACGCCGGATCTTTCCTGCTTCCTTACGGGCGGCGGCGCACAGGTTCCGCGCTTCGGAGGCGTCCGTGAGGAGCACCGCTTCACGTAGCTTCTCGAGGCTCGAGACCGCCTCCTGAAGCCCGTTCTCGCACGAGCTCCCTCCCGTGGCGCGCCACATGGTCATCTCGCGAACGAAATCGCGGGTGTTATTCAGGACGTCATCGATCGAGCGGGACGCCCGAAAGAGATCCTCCCGATCAAGCGGGGTCACAACGCGCGAGAGCATCACTCGTGAGAGTTCGCTCCGGGCATCGTCACCCTCGTGCTCGATCTCCGCGATCGAGGCCCGAGCATTCGCGCGTTCTTCTGCGTCTCCGATTGGTGGTGCAACAACGGCCCCGAGGGCGAACGCCAATCCCTCTAGCGTCACGTCAATCTGGTGAACGAGCAGCCCGCGGGCGGACTGGCGTTTGGCGCGGTTCGTGAAAATTCCAGTCATCGTGCTCTCCTCTATCTCATCACCATGTGCGCGCCCATTGTGAGCACCCATCCGCCAATCGCAGCGACCGGCAGCGTCCACAGCCAGGCAATCAACACGCGCTGCCCTTGCTCCCAGCGCACCCGGCGCCATTCTTGTAGCGAGGTGGATCCGATGAGTCCGCCCGTGATCGACTGCGTCATACTCACCGGCGCCGCGAGCACCGAACCGATCAGGACCGCCACCGCGCTCGCCCAGAGGGTGGAAGCCACCTGGTACGGCTTCGGATGCAGCACG
>JAKDIE010000160.1 GCA_030450655.1 Ruaniaceae bacterium | reverse complement strand
AGGCAGCTCGTCAAGCGAGTATCTGCGGATGAACTTGCCCACTCGGGTGATGCGCGGATCGTCCTTCATCTTGAAGAGCACGCCTGCGCCCTCGTTGTGCGCCTGAAGCGTAGCAAGGCGCTCCTCCGCGTCCATGCACATGCTCCGCAGCTTGAGGCAGTCGAACTCTCTGCCGTTCAGGCCCACTCGACGCTGGCGGAAGAAGACAGGTCCACGATCCTCCAGTTTGACGGCGAGCATCGCTCCCAGCAGGATCGGGCCGGCAAGAATCAACAACGCGGCAGAGCCCACGATATCCATCGCGCGCTTGAACCAACGCAGTGACTTCAAGGCGGTCGGTCGGGCAACATCGACAAGGGGAAGGCCTGCGAGGGGGCGGAACTCGAGACGCTCCGCGCTGACATCCGCGAGAGTCGGGGCCAGAATCATCTGGACTTGCGATTGCTCGAACTGCCATGCGAGACGGCGGAACTCGCCGGGCGAATCGAAGGAGCCCTCGGCGAATACCACCACGGGCACCTCGGTAGTCTCAATGATGGCCGGCAGTGTGCTCGGTGTGCCGAGGATGGGGACTCCAGCCGCCGTCGTCTTCCGGCCGTCGTCGGTGACAGCTCCCTTGACCCGATAGCCGAGCCACCGCTCGCGATCAAGAACTTTGGCGACCTCATCCACGTGATGTCCGGAACCGACGATCAGCACGGGGGTGACGAAGAGTTCTCGTGCGTGGAGCCTCTTCATGACGTTTCTGCGGGCCAAGCGAGCTACGCAGAGCGACGTGACTCCGGTGAGCATCCACACCGCGAACAGGAGGCGTGGGTATTCGTAATTGATCAAGTAGCAGACGATCCCAATTCCTCCGCCGGCCACCACGCTAGCGTTGACCGCGCGTTTGTACTCGAGTGATCCCGCACGCGTGTGACGAAGGGCGTAGGTGGCAAATGTCCACAGGACAACGAGCCAGAGGAGTGTGAACGCGGCGGTCGCGCCATAGTCCGTGGCGGCAACATCAAGGGGCCGAACGCTGCTGACCACTTCAAAGGCGACTAAGAAGCTCAGCGCGATGACGATGGCATCAACGAGTACCAGGATTGCCCGCTGGACATGCGGGGCACGCATGATCGTGGCGCTTGATCGGGTCGCCGCGAGGCGCTCAGTCAGTGCGAAGCGATACTGCCCCGCCTGACTCTGTGCCATCCCATTTCCCCCTATACACCACGGTTTGGGCGAAGCGTAGGTCGTACGGCCCAATCACCATGTAGCGTGAAGTGTGTCACAGTATTGGACTTTTGGCTAGCCCCCGCGGTTCTGGAATCGTTAGGAGAGGGTGCGAATCAGCGTTCAGTGATGAATCCAGCGCCCACCGTGTGGTTGCTGGCCTCATCGATCAAGATGAACGAGCCGGTGTTGCGATTGCGGCGGTATGGATCCACGAGGAGTGGCTGTGTGCTGCGCAGAATGACGCGCCCGAGTGCGTTCAGGCCCAGTGAACTCGGAGCCAATTCGCGGTGCAGGGTGTTGATGTCGAGTTCGTACTTGATCTCCTTGACGAGCGCGCGTGCCGAGTGGGTCGTGTGCTTGATCGCATACTTGGCGCCCGGCCTCATGGGAGTGCTATCCATCCAACAGATCATCGCGTCGATATCCTGCGTCATCTCGGGCTGGTTGTTCGGGCGCACGATCATGTCTCCTCGTGAGACATCCACCTCGTCCTCGAGTCGCACGGTCACGGACATTGGCGGGAACGCCTCGGTGACCTCGCCGTCGGCCGTATCGATCGCACGAACCTTGGTGGGGAGACCACTGGGCAGGACGACGACATCGTCTCCGGGGCGAAGGACGCCTCCCACGATTTGCCCAGCTAGTCCGCGGTAGTCGCCGCGTCCGTTCTGTGGCCGGATCACGTACTGAACGGGGAAGCGCACATCGATGAGGTTGCGGTCGCTCGCTATGTAGACAGTCTCGAGGTGGTGCATCAGCGATGCGCCGTTGTACCAATCCATGTTGGCCGAACGTGTCACCACGTTGTCGCCGGTGAGGGCGGAGAGTGGGATCGTGACGACGTCGGAGAACTCAAGCTTCGCGGCGAAGTCCACGAACGCTGAGCTGATCTCCTCGAAGACCTCCTCTGACCAGTCCACGAGGTCCATCTTGTTCACCGCGAGGACAACGTGCGGTACCTGGAGGAGGGACACGATGGTGGCGTGCCGGCGGCTCTGCTCTTGCAGGCCCTTGCGCGCGTCCACCAAGATGATCGCGAGATCTGCGGTCGAGGACCCCGTGACCATGTTGCGCGTGTACTGAATGTGCCCAGGGGTATCGGCGATGATGAACTTCCGCCGCGGCGTTGAGAAGTATCGGTATGCAACATCGATCGTGATGCCTTGCTCACGCTCGGCCCGTAGGCCATCGGTGAGCAGGGCCAGATCGGTGTAGTCATCGCCGCGTTGCTGGCTCGTTCGCTCCACTGCCTCCAGCTGGTCCTCGAAGATCGACTTCGAATCGTAGAGGAGGCGGCCGATGAGGGTGCTCTTGCCGTCGTCAACAGAGCCCGCCGTCGCAAATCGAAGAATATCCATCAGAAATAGCCTTCCTTCTTGCGATCTTCCATCGCAGCCTCGCTGACCTTGTCGTCACCGCGGGTGGCCCCGCGCTCCGTGATGCGAGTTGCCGCGATCTCGTCAATGACCTGTTCAACAGTGCGTGCGTGAGACGGCACCGCGGCAGTGAGGGTCGCGTCACCAACTGTTCGGTAGCGGACGGTTTCCCGGAACACCACCTCGCCGTCTCGCGGCTGGCAGTGCTGGTTGACGGCGAAGTACATCCCGTTGCGTAGGAAGACCTCCCGCTCATGGGCATAGTAGATCGAGGGAATCTCTATCCGCTCGCGGGCGATGTAATGCCAGATGTCGAGTTCCGTCCAGTTGGATAGGGGGAAACAGCGAATGGACTCGCCCATGTGGATCCGGCCGTTGTAGATCGACCATAGTTCTGGGCGTTGGCTCTTGGGATCCCACTGGCCAAACTCATCGCGGAACGAGAACACCCGCTCCTTAGCGCGTGCCTTCTCCTCATCGCGTCGCGCGCCACCCATGAGTGCCGTGAGTCCATGGTCTTCGGCCGTCTTCAGTAGCACGGGAGTCTGGATGCGGTTGCGTGAACCGTTGGGCTCTTCGCGCACAAGCCCGGCCTCAATCGCCTCTGGGACAGAGCCGACGATCAGACGGATGCCCATCTCGCGCACGCGTTGATCGCGAAATGCGAGGACTTCATCGAAGTTGTGGCCCGTATCGATGTGGACGATCGGGAAGGGGACAGGGCCCGGTGAGAAGGCCTTCACAGCGAGGTGCAGCATGGCAATCGAGTCCTTGCCGCCCGAGAAAAGTAGTCCAGGGTTCTCGTTCTCGGCCACGATCTCACGGATGATGAAAATGGCCTCAGACTCGAGGTAATCCAGTTGCGTGAGCCCGTAGCGCCTGGTCCCTATTAGGTCAGTCATTGCGTCCTCTCAGTCACTCTCCTGATTCGATCGAGAATCTCGTCCGCAAGGTGGGGATTCGACACGATGAGATCAGGTAGGTAGGGGTTTTCATTGTTGTACGTAAGTGGGCGGCCGTCGATTCGAGAGGTGAATAGACCTGCCGCACGGGCGACGGCGATCGGTGCGGCGGAGTCCCATTCGTACTGACCTCCCGTGTGTACGTAGGCGTCGACTTCGCCTCGTACGACGGCCGCAGCCTTGTATCCTGCCGAACCCATCGGAACGAGTTGCGCATTCAGTTCCTCCGCCAGCGCGGTGACGAGAGGAGTTGCCCTGCTGCGGGAGACTGCGAGCCTGATGGTGGAGGGATGAGTCCATTCGCGGGCGTCGTCGGCACTTGAAAGTACGAGTCCGGGACCAGGGAGCGCCACAACTCCGAGGCTCAAATCGCCGCGTTCCCACAGCGCCACGTGCACCGCCCAGTCGTGGCGCCCCTCGGAGAACTCGCGCGTCCCGTCGAGAGGGTCGATGATCCAGACTCTTTCGGCCGTCAGCCGAGAGAGGTCGTCCGCCGCCTCTTCTGAGAGAACGGCGTCGTCGGGCCGATGCTCGTTCAGCATGCGCGAGAGATATGCCTGGCTCTCTCGATCGCCTCGATCTTTCAGCTCGCGGGTGCCTATTTCGTCCGCCGCCTCCTGTTGAATGCGTCTGAGTAGACTCCCCGCTTCGTGCGCAATCCGCGCCGCAAGTTCGTCGTCATGCATCGTGCCCCCAAGAAATGTAACCCGCATCACAGGCGGTGCCTAGGGCTGAACTTACCCGACTTTCGCATCGTTTGGCAGATCAACCGCTAAATCGGGTGCAAGACGGGGGTCTATGCAAAGATCTCCCCTATGGACGTGGGGCTTCTCATCGGCGCATTTGCCGTTGGAATCGTCGTCGGATTGACGGGGATGGGTGGCGGCGCGCTCATGACGCCCATGCTGGTTTTGTTCTTCGGCGTCTCTCCGCTCACTGCCGTATCCAGCGATCTGGTGGCCAGCGCGGTGATGAAGCCGGTTGGTGCCGCTGTCCACCTGCGGCAAGG
>JAKDIE010000159.1 GCA_030450655.1 Ruaniaceae bacterium | reverse complement strand
GCGCCACACGCCGATGAGACCCGCCACGGGAGCCAACGCAGGATGCATACGTCAAGTTTGGCACCGCGCGGCGGGCGCCGTCTCCGATTCGCGCCGGATCCCGCACGTCGGCACCGCGAGGGCAGCGGCGGTTGCCGCAGGCTACTCGAATCCGAGCAGGCCCGAATCCTCCCACGGGGCATCGGCGTCCGGAACCGTTGCGGTGATCAGCGTTCCATCGGCGCGCGTCTCGCCAACCACGGACGAATCCGAGGCCGCCAACGAACGTCGCGGACCCTGATCGGCCAACGGCACGATCACGGTGCCCTCCACGAGCACGTCAATCCCCCGCACACTCACCTCGCGCGGCTCCCCCTCCTCCAGCGTGAAGGTGATCGCGTCCAGCGCGAGCTCCACGCGAATCCGCGAACCCCGCAATCGCAGCGGGAATCGGATCCCGTCCCACTCCTGAGGCAGGCGCGGATCGAAGGTGACGTGCCCGTCATGGTCACGCATCCCCGCAAACCCGTACACGAGCGCATTCCAGACGCCGCCCGTGGAGGCGATGTGGACGCCGTCGGACGCATTCTTGTGCAAATCCGCGAGGTCCACGTACAGCCCCGAGAGGAAGTACGTCATGGCGAGATCTTGGTAGCCCACCTCGGCCGCCACGATGGACTGGACGACTGCGGAAAGGGTCGAATCGCCAGTGGTGATCGGATCGTAATACTCGAAGTCTTTACGCTTCTCCTCGGCCGTGAACTGATCTCCCTGGAGGAATAGGGCGAGCACGATATCCGCCTGCTTGAGCACCTGAAAGCGGTAGATCACGAGCGGGTGATAGTGCAGCAGCAGCGGGCGCTTGGACGGCGGCGTGCCCTCCACGTCCCACAGTTCGCGCTCGAGGAAGTGCTCGTCCTGCGGATGGATCCCGAAGTTCTCATCGAACGGAATGTGCATCGCCTCCGCGCACGCCTCCCATTCGGAGATCTCGTCCTCGTTCAACTCGCGATCCTGCAGGATGCGCGCGTAATTCAGCGGGCTCGCCTCCTTCATCTCGCGCATGATGCGCGCGGCGCGGCGGAGGTTGTGGCGCGCCATGACGTTCGTGAACAGGTTGTTGTTGACCACGGCGGTGTACTCGTCCGGGCCGGTCACCCCGTGGATGTGGAAGGTCTCATCCACGCCGCTGATGCGCCAGAAGCCGAGATCCGCCCACATGCGCGCGGTCTCGACGAGCACGTCCGCGCCGTGGCGGTACAGGAACTCGTCATCGCCACTGATGTCCTGATACTTCGCGAAGGCGAACGCGATATCGGCGTCGATGTGATACTGCGCCGTGCCCGCCGCGTAATACGCCGAGGCCTCCTCGCCGCTGATCGTGCGCCACGGGTAGAGGGCACCGCGCTGGGTGAGCGTGCGGGCGCGCTTCATGGCCGAGGGCAGCAGATCGTAGCGGAATCGCAACGCATTGCGGGCGATGGCGGGGTTCGTGTGGATGAGGAACGGCACCACGTAGATGTCCGTGTCCCAGAAGTAGTGCCCCTCGTAGCCGTCCCCCGTCACACCCTTCGCGGCGATCCCCTTGCCGTCCGCGCGCGCCGCGCATTGGGCGAGTTGATAGATGCACCACCGCGTGGCCTGCTGGGCGGCGGGATCGCCGTGGATCTCCACATCCGAGTTCACCCAGAACTCGGCAAGCCATGCGCGCTGGCGCTCCTGGAGGCTCTCGGGTCCCTCCTCGCCGATTCGATCGAGGCTGCGGCGGCAGCGATCGGCAAGCTCGCGCACAGGGATACCGGCAGAGGTGTGATACGCCACGATCTTCGTCAGGCGCACCGGCGCGCCTTCGCGCGCGGCGATCCGGTAGACGCTCTTGGCGAGATCCGGCTCCGCCGTCTGGGTCACCGTGTACTCGTTCTCGGTCTCGAATACGTGATCCGCGCCCACCGCGAGAGTCATTCCCGAGTTCTTACACTCGTAGCCGAGCATCATCCGGCCCGTGTGTTCGTGCAGGCGCGGCAGAAGCACACGCCCCTCGAACGCGGCGGCCTTGCGCGGATCGAAATCGGGCGCATCCTCTCCCGCTGCGCGAGTGTGCGCCGTCCGGACCTGGTAATCGTCCCACCCGTCCTGGCGGTTCAGAAGTTGCGAGGAGATCACCACGGGCGCGGAGCCCTCGAGCATCTCCACCTCGAACGTCATGAGCGCCACATGCCGGTCCGTAAACGAGACCATGCGGGTGGACGAGACCTTCACTCGCTTGCCCGACGGCGTAGTCCAGATCAGTTCTCTGCGCAGGATTCCGTCACGAAAATCGAGGGAACGCTCATAGTGATCGAGGTTCGCCTCTGACAAGAGCAGTGGCTCATCATCCACATACAGCTTGATGATTTTCGGATCGGGGACGTTGACGATGGTCTGCCCAGTCTCGGCGAATCCGAACGCCTCCTCGGCGTGGCGGATTGGCCAGGTCTCGTGAAATCCGTTGATGAACGTGCCGTGCCGGTAGGCGTAACGGCCTTCCTCTGGATTCGCACGAAGTCCCAAATACCCATTGCCCACGGCAAAGAAGGTCTCCGCAGCGCCACGGCCCTCGTCCACGTGGCGGATTTCCGTCAGCCGCCAGGGATCGACGGGGAAGGTGGAGCGGTCAAGTGGATCCGCCGAGACACGCCTGGGGCTCACTCCCCCACCTCCAGCTCAGCAAGGTCCGCCACAACAACGTCCGCGCCGGCCTCGCGCAGGGCATCCTCACCCACACCGCGATCAACCCCGATCACGAGGCCGAACGGACCGGCGGCTCCGGCCTGCACGCCCGAGATCGCGTCCTCAACCACGATCGAGGTGGCGTCCGTGACGCCGAGGAGTTCGGCCGCGCGGTGGAACGTATCCGGCGAGGGCTTGCCCGGCAGGCCCTCATCCGCGGCCACCTGCCCATCCACCACCACGGGGAAGTAGTCACTGAGCCCCGCGGCCCTGAGCACCGCGGGCGCGTTCTTCGACGACGAGACGACGGCGAACTTGAAGTCCTCCTTCGTGGCCTCCAGGAAGGCGAGCGAGCCGGGATACGGCACCACGCCGTCGCGCGCCAGGACCTCGTTGAACGCCGAATTCTTCCGGTTGCCCAGCCCGCACACCGTCTCAAGGTGCTCGTCGTCCTCCGGCGTGCCCTCGGGAAGCTCGATCCCGCGCGAGGTGAGGAAGTCCCGCACTCCGTCATACCGAGGCTTGCCGTCCACGTGAGCGAAGTAGTCGTCGCTGGTATACGGAGCCTGGCCAGGCACCGTTAGGAGATACTCGTTGAACATCTCGGACCACGCCCGCATGTGCACTTCCGCGGTGGGGGTGAGGACGCCGTCGAGGTCGAAGAGGATCGCATCGAAGGCGCCCCAGGGAATCGTGTGGGTCATCCCCCTATCGTTCCGGAAAAGGCGCCTCGGGTTCCACTCGAAACACGTCTGCGTGTAAAACTCGCTCCGCCGGAAGGACCGGGAAACGACCCCTCGCCACGCTGCGTGCAGAATGACGGGACTACAGTTCGTCCCGCCTCGGAGGGTTGGCGCCCGCGCGGGAGACCGTGATGTTCGCGCAATCGAGGGCGCGCTGGATCGCCGGGGCAAGATCGTCCATCGTGGCGTTGCGCAGGCGCTCGCGGGCGTCCGCGCCGCCAAGGTAGCCGGCGTCAAGCAGGCCCGAGAGCAGGCCGGACATGAAGGAGTCACCCGCGCCCACGGTGTCCACCACGGGGACGTCCGTGGTGGGGAAGTGGCGAATCTCTTCCTCCGTGGCGGCAATGACCCCAGCCGGGCCACGCGAAACCACCACGAGGCTCGGCCCCATCGCGAGCCAGGCGGGGATCACGTCTGCCGGATCCTCGATGCCGTAAAACCACGCGATGTCATCGTCCGAGGCCTTCACCACATCGGCAACGGAGATCGCCTCCTCCACCTTCGGGCGAGCCTGCGAGGGGGTACCCATCAGGCTCGGGCGGGCGTTGGGATCGTACGAGACCGTGCTGGAGGAGCGGGAGGCCGCAGCAAAGGCACGCACCTGCGCGCCGCCGGGCTCGAGTGTGGCCGAGAAGGACCCAAAGTGTACGTGCGCGCCGGGCACGGGGAGCAAGGTGCCGGGTACCTCCCACTCGAGATCGAACTCGTACGTGGCCTTGCGATCCGCGTCGATCACCGCCTTCGCCGTGGGAGTGCGATGCGCGTCGATCGAGCCCGGGAAGATCTCCACGTTCTCGCCGTCCAGGTGCGCCCAGATGCGGCGGCCGCGCTCGTCATCGGCAATCCAGGTGGCAAGCTCCGTGGAGTGGCCGAGCCGGGCGAGCCCGATCGCCACGTTCGCCGGGCTACCCCCCACGTGCTCGGTCACGTCACCTTCGAGCGGGAACACAATATCGATCAGTGCCTCGCCAACCACAAGCGCATCAGTCATGGCTCAACCCTATTCGCGCAGACGCGCGCACGGAATGCGTTTCAGCGTTCCTGTTGGTTGAAGGGCCAGGCAACGTGCCCTGGTTGTGACCGCCCGCGTCCGCGCTCGTCGCCCCTCGTGGCATGGCCAACCAGGGGCGACGAGCTGCGGTTAGCCGCGC
>JAKDIE010000158.1 GCA_030450655.1 Ruaniaceae bacterium | reverse complement strand
TCGAGCTGTGCCCTTGGCAGGGCGATACCGGGTGAATATGTGAGTCGCCGAAGCATGGGCCAAGTCTATTCCGCCGCGCGCCAGCAAAGGAGCACGCCCCACGACGTTGCGTCAGCCGAGGCAGCCGGGGCCCAGCAGCGCCTTGAGGTCCGCAGAGAGGTCCGCACCCGGATCCACCCGGTAGCGATCCTCTACCTTCATGGTCTGCGAGCCGGTGCGCGCCACCACTTTGATGAATACCGGAGCATCCCCTGGGTGCCTCGAGAGCACGGTTCGCAACTCCGTGATGAGCCCGTCCGTGCAGCGTGGCTCGGCGATGCGTAGCGTCACGGGGACAACGGCGGCATCCAGCGTGTTCAGCACGTGCAACTCCTGGCCGATGGCCGTGGTGCTCTCATCCCTCGTCTGGAGGCGCGCGGTCACCCTCACCACCTGATCCTCAGCGAGCGAGACGGCGACCTTCTGATATGACGCGGGGAAGAACATGACCTCTGTCTCGCCCGTGAGGTCCTCCAGCGTGGCGATCGCCCACGTCTTTCCCGCCTTCGTGACGCGCCGTGACACGGCAGTCACCAGGCCCGCAAGAGTCACGGATGAGCCTTCGCTACTGTCATCGAGTTCACCGATATGAGCACTCGCCGAACGATCCAGCAGGTGTTCGAGCCCGAACAGCGGGTGATCCGAGACGTACAGCCCGAGCATCTCGCGCTCGAAGCCCAACTTGTCCTTCTTGTCCCATTCCTCGAGTGCCGGGACGGTGACTGTCATCGACTGATCTGCGCCAGCGTCCATCGAGAACAGGTCGAATTGCCCGGCGGCTTCGTTGCGCTTGATCGAGATGATCTCGTCGATCGCATCCTCGTGGACTGTGATCAGCGAGCGCCGCGTCACCTCGAGCGAGTCAAAGGCGCCCGCCTTTATCAGCGACTCAGTGACGCGCTTGGTGCACACCTGGATCGGAACCTTGGAAAGGAAGTCCGCGAATGAGGTGTACTCCCCGGCCTCCCTCCCGGTGATGATGCCGTCGACCACGTTCACACCCACGTTGCGTATTCCCGCCAACCCGAAGCGGATGTTGGTTCCCACTGGGGTGAAGTTCTGCGAGGACGCGTTCACATCGGGCGTGAGGACGGTGATTCCCATTCGGCGGCACTCGGCGAGGTAGATCGCCATCTTGTCCTTGTTGCCCTGCGTGGACGTCAGCAGTGCGCCCATGTATTCCGTTGGGTAATTCGCCTTCAGGTAGGCGGTGTAGTACGCGACGAGGGCGTAGGCGGCGGAGTGTGACTTGTTGAAGGCGTACCCGGAGAACGGCACGAGGAGCTCCCAGAGCGTGTCGATGCACCCCTCGGAGTAGCCGCGCTCCACCATCCCCTCGCGGAAGGGCACCTTCTCCTTCTCCAGGATTTCCTTCTTCTTCTTTCCCATCGCGCGGCGCAGCAGATCCGCCTGCCCAAGGGAGTAGCCGGCCACCTTTTGGGCGATGGCCATGACCTGCTCCTGGTACACGATCAGGCCGTAGGTGGTGTCCAGGATCTCCGCGAGTGGCTCCGCAAGTTCCGGGTGGATCGGCTCCACCTTTTGCTGGCCGTTCTTGCGCAGGGCATAGTTTGTGTGGCTTCCCGCGTCCATGGGACCGGGACGGTACAGCGCGATCGTCGCCGAGATGTCCTCGAAACTGTCCGGGCGCATTTGTTTCAGGAGGGTACGCAGCCCTGAGCCGTCGAGTTGGAACACGCCGAGACTGTCTCCGCGCGAGAGCAGCTCATATGTGGGTTTGTCATCGAAGCTCAGGTGCTCGAGGTCCGGAACCTCCTTGCCGTTGACCGCGATGTTCTCCAACGCATCGGAGATCACGGTGAGGTTTCGCAGGCCCAGGAAGTCCATCTTCAGCAGCCCGAGATCCTCGCACAGCGGGTACTCGAACTGGGTCATCTGGAAGCCATCGCGCGGATGGCGCATCACGGGGATGATGTCCGTGAGCGGCTCCGAGGACATGATCACGGCACAGGCGTGCACACCCCAGTTGCGCTTGATTCCTTCGAGACCGGTCGCCATGTCGATGACCTTCTTGACGTCCGGGTCTTCGTGGTAGAGCTGGCGTAGCTCGGTGGCCTCTCCGTATCTCTCGTACTTCGTATCGAACAGCTTGTTCAGCGGGATGTCCTTGGCGGCGACGGCGGGAGGCATCGCCTTCGTGATCGTGTCTCCCATTGCGTACGGGTAGCCGAGCACGCGCGCCGCGTCCTTGATGGCGGCCTTCGGCTTCATCGTCCCGAACGTGACCACCTGCGCCACGCGGTCATCGCCGTACTTCTGGACCACGTAATCCATCACCTCGTCGCGGCGGCGATCATCAAAGTCCACATCGAAGTCGGGCATCGAGACGCGCTCGGGGTTCAGGAACCGCTCGAAGAGCAGGCCATGCTCGATCGGGTCGAGGTCCGTAATCCGTAGCGCGTACGCCACCATCGAACCGGGGCCCGAGCCGCGCCCAGGCCCCACGCGAATCCCGCGGTCTTTCGCCCACGTGATGAAATCGGCGACCACGAGGAAGTAGGCAGGAAAGCCCATCTGCAAGATGATGCCAACCTCGAACTCGGCCCGCTCGCGTACCTCCGTCGAGATCCCGCTCGGGTAGCGGTAGGCAAGGCCGCGCTCCACCTCCTTCACGAACCAGCTCGTGACGTCCTCACCCGGTGGCACCGGGAAGTCCGGCATGAAGTTCGCACCATCGGCCGTGGTTCGGAACGAGACATCGCACTGCTCTGCGATCACGAGGGTGTTCGCGCACGCCTCCGGCAGATCCGCGAACGTGCGATGCATGTCCTCCGAATCGCGCAGATAGTACGTGTCACCTTCGAAGGCGAAGCGGTCTGGGTCCTGCAGCGTGGTGCCGGTGGCGAGGCAGAGCATCGCCGCGTGCGTATCGACCTCGCCCTTGTTGACGTAATGGGAATCATTTGTGGCGACCAGCGGCGCACCGATCCGTGTGGCGAGATCGATCAGGTCCTTCCTGACGCGTCGTTCGATCTCGATCCCGTGATCCATGAACTCCACGTAGAAGTTCTCGCGCCCAAAGATGTCCTGGAACTCCCCCGCCGCGGCCATGGCCTCGTCGAATTCGCCGAGCCGCAGGCGCGTCTGCACCTCACCCGAGGGGCACCCTGTCGTGGCGATGAGGCCCTCGCCGTAGTTGTTCAGCAGTTCGCGGTCCATGCGTGGCCACTTGCCCCATTGACCCTCGAGCGAGGCGTGCGAACCCATGCGCATCAGGTTGTGCAGCCCGGTGTTGTTCTTCGCCCACATCGTGATGTGGGTGTACGAACCGCGCGCCGAGACGTCGTCCCGCTCCTGAGCGGGGGTTCCCCAGGTGTGGCGGGTGCGATCACGCCGTGATGTCCCTGGAGTCAGGTACGCCTCCAGCCCGATGATCGGCTTCACGCCGTACTTCTGCGCGGTCTTGTAGAAGTCGTACGCCCCAAAGAGGTAGCCGTGATCAGTGATCCCCAGTGCGCTTTGGCCGTTCTTGACAGCTTCCTCGAACAACGGCTCCAACTTCGCCGCACCGTCCAGCATCGAATATTCGGTGTGAACGTGGAGGTGAGCGAAATCCGGCATGTGCTCCAGTGTAAGGAGCGGAGGCGGCGTGCGGCCGCACCGTCCGGCACACGGCCCTCAACCCACGAATCCGCGCACTACACCGGCGTGTCGAGCGAAGCTCGGCTACCTGCTGCGCAGATCAGCGGCGGCCACGCGGATGGCGGGGCGGGAGCGGGACGAGAAGTGAGGTGCGTTCCTGATAGTCCCGGAAGTCTGAGTCATTGCCCCACTTCGACGCCGCCTTTTCCTGAAGCAACGGAATCCCACTCACTTTGGTGAGAAGGACGACGACGAACACCGGAGAGAGTAGCCCCACAAATTGCCAGCCGGAGAGGTTTGCGACGGCGGCAACCGAAATTCCCACCCACATCGTGATCTCCCCGAAATAGTTCGGGTGCTGAGACCAGGACCAAAGGCCAGTCGAAATGAATCTCCCCCGGTTCGAAGGAATCGAACGGAATCGTGACTTTTGCAGATCGGATGTGACCTCAACAACGAAGCCGATGAGCCAAAGCCCCACACCAACGAAGAAGAAGACTCCCAGTGGCGCCTGATTATCCGATGTCATTGCGATCCACGCAGCCGAAGCGGTGATTGTGATCCACAGACCCTGAATCGTCCAGACGTTGAAGAAGCGCAGGGGCGACCTCTTAATCTCGTCAAAGCGACTATCTGAGCCGTCCCTGCTGATTCGTCTAAACAGGAACGTTCCAAGCCTCACTGCCCAGATGATCACGAGGAGTCCCAGGACGATGGCACGGGGACTTCTCTCCGGAATGACGAAAAGTAGGACCAGTGTGATCAGCGTGTACGTGATGCTGCCGGTCAGATCGAAGAAGCGCTCGGAGTGCACGATCTGCGACGGAACGAAGACCACCCACTGAACCACGAAAGCGAGGATCACAGCAGCAGCGAAGATCGGGAGTACGCCGACCGTCGCCCCGTGCGAACTGCCCGCCCAGGCGAACAGACCGGCACACGCG
>JAKDIE010000157.1 GCA_030450655.1 Ruaniaceae bacterium | reverse complement strand
GGCTACCCCCACCCATCCGAACCGGACCTACCGGTGAACCACTCGAGACCCGCTGGCTCACCTTCAAAACCAACCCCAACTACTCAGCGGTGGGGTCGCCGATGTACGCCGTGAAGACGTCGATTCCCGTTGCTTCGTGACGGATCAGGAGCAGGAACGGACGATCGGCTCGGAACTCGATTTCGGAGAACCTGAGACTCATCGCACGCATCGCGATTTCCGTGACGGCGGCGCCGATCGTCCCGTCCTCGTCCATGATCAGGCGGGCCTGCTGCGCGATCGCCCCAACCACCACATCCTCCTCGAGCGAGATGCCGCGGAAACTCTCGGGATCCTCGAAGATCGCGCGCACGCCGATCTGCTGAAGATACTCGCCCACGTCGGTCGCTGACTTGAGATCGAACGAGGGCAGAGAGATCGAGACGGAATCGGGCTCGTATGGAAGTGAGTCGATCACGGCGGAGACTCCCTCGGCATCGAAGGCTTCGGGCGTCAGCACCGCGTATGCCGCGAAATCCGCAGTGTACGGAAGCTGGATGACCTGATATCCGTCTGCCAGCGCGTGGCGCACCACCTTCGTCCCGTGCATCATCTCGGCGCCTACCGTGGAACCATCGGCACGCGTGAACGGTTCCGTCACGGTGTCCATGCCCTTGAACGCGCTGCGCCAACGCGCGGCAAAGAGCAACGCGTTCTGCAGCACGAGCCGCAGCATCGGGTCCGGCTCGACCGCCGACGTGTCAATCAGCCCCGCGGTGTTCTCACGCACCCACTCGTCAAGAACAGCCTTGCCTGCGGCCGAACCGAGATCGGTGTACTGCACGGTGGCGCCGAAGTGCTCCATCAGGCTCGCGAGGAATGCCCTATCCGCGCCGAAGCCATCGTTGAGAACCACGTTGTTGGCCACGCGGAAGTACGGTGTCTCCGGCAGAGTCGTCAGTGAAAACTCGCCGTCGTGGTAAGCGCCCAACGCGGCGCCGATCGCGGCATATGCCTGCGTGCGCGCGTTGCCAGTGAGACCAAGGATGGCCGTCAGTTCGGCCTCTGCATCGCCCCCAGCGCCCTCGGCGAGCATCGCCAGCGCGATCGAGAGAGACGCAGCAGAGACAATTGCGTTGCCGTCGCCTCCCTGTGCCGCCAGCAGCCTCAGGCCAAGAGTGTTCGCGGCTTGCGCCGCCCGTACGATCGCATCATTCATGGCACCAGGCTAGTGCGCAGTGGGGTCGTTGACGTGCGCCGTGAAGATGTCGATCCCGGTGGTGTCGTGGCGAACCACCATCAGGAACGGACGATCGGCGTGAAATTCTGCCTCGGCCATCGGCGCGGCCGTCTCGCGTGCTCCGATCTCCGTGACGGCTGCGCCAACGGTGCCGTCCTCGTCCACGATCAGGCGTGCTTGCTGGGCGATCTGATCAACCACGAGATCGGCGTCGCTGATCCCGCGCAGGCTTTCGGCGTCGTCGAATATCGCCGAGATTCCGGCGCCTTCGAGATACTCCCGCACGTCGGTCTTCGCCGCCAGATCGAAGGTGGGGATCACGATATCCACTAGCCGCTCCGCCCCAATGGCGTCGATGGCTGCACGCAGTCCCTCAGGCGTGGGCTCCTCGCCCTCGGGCGGTAGCACGAAATACGCGGTGAAGTCACTCGAATAGGGCAACTCAATCGCCTGATAGCCACCGGATTCCCCGTATCGCACCTGCATGAGTTGGGCCATCATCTCGGCGCTCACGGTGGATCCGTCGGCGCGCGTGAAGTCCCACGGCCCAGTCATACTCGGATCGAATACGGTGGCCCACTTCGCCGCAAAGAGCAAGGCGTTCTGCAGCACGAGCCGGAGATCGGGAGTCGGTTCGATCGCGGACTCCTCGATGAGCCCGGCCGTGTTTTCTCGCACCCATGTGTCCAAGGTTTCTTTGCCCGACGGCGCCGAGAAGTCCGCGCTGCCCATGTGGGCCGCGAAGGCGTCAAGTAGAGCGGTCGAGAACGTCTCGGAGATCTCGAACCCCTCTTGCACCACAAGGTTGTTCGCCACGCGCAGATAGGGATTGCCTGGCACCTCTTCGAGCGAGAACTCGCCATCCTGGTACGCGCCCAGCGCCGTGGTGAGTGCGCTGTACGCCTCGGTGCGTGCGGTCCCGGCGAGTCCGAGCAGCCCGTCCAGCTCTGCCTCGCCGTCCGCCGTTGCGCCCACCGCGAGCATCGCCAGCGCAATCGTGAGCGATGCCGGCGAGAGGATGGCGTTCTCCCCCGCCTCCTGGCCCAGCAGCAGATCGAGGCCGAGGGTGTTCGTCGCCAGGACTGCGTCGGCATACGCCGTGTCCTCCAACGCCAGGCCAAGATATGGAATGGGCGCTGGCGACGGCGTCGCGGCCCCACCTCCGCCGCACGCCGTCAATGCCACCGCCAACCCAGCCGCAAAAATCCCACCAGCTGCACGCTTCATCTCAGATCCCCTTCCGTCTACACCGTACGTTTCCGGATGAGGCGAGGCCCTTACACACCTCGTGATCCTGAGACTAGCTGGCGACCAAGCTCCTCAACACGTACTGCAGGATGCCACCGTTGCGGAAGTACTCGGCTTCGCCGGGCGTATCAATCCGCAGGCGCGCCTCGAACTCGACGGAGCTGCCGTCCTCACGCGTGGCGCGCACGCTCAGGGTCCGCGGCGTGATGCCGTCGTTGAGCGCCTCCGCGCCCACGATGTCGCACACCTCGGCGCCGGTCAGGCCCAGCGAATCGGCGGTCTCGCCCTCGGGGAACTGGAGAGGCAGAACCCCCATCCCGATGAGGTTCGACCGGTGAATCCGTTCGAAGCTGACCGTGATCACGGCCTTCACCCCGAGGAGCGCCGTGCCCTTCGCGGCCCAGTCGCGGGAGGAGCCCGAACCGTACTCGGCTCCACCCAGGACCACGAGAGGTATGCCAGCATCCTGGTACTCCACGGAGGCGTCATAGATGGAGGATTGCTCTCCGGTGAGGAAATTGAGCGTTTCCCCGCCCTCGACGCCGTCGAGCAACTGGTTACGCAGGCGGATGTTCGCGAACGTTCCGCGGATCATCACCTCGTGGTTCCCGCGGCGCGAACCGTAGGAGTTGAAGTCCCGGCGCTGCACGCCGTGCTCGGCGAGGTAGCGACCAGCGGGCGAATCCGGCTTGATGGCGCCCGCTGGCGAGATGTGGTCCGTGGTCACGGAATCGCCGAGCTTGGCGAGCACGCGCGCACCATGGATGTCGCTCACCGGGGTGAGGTCCATGGTCATGCCCTCGAAGTACGGGGGCTTGCGAACGTAGGTCGAGTCGTCCGCCCACGTGAACGTGTCGCCCTCAGGTGTCTCGAGCGCGGCCCAGTGCTCATCTCCCGCAAACACGTCCGCGTACGAATCGGCGAACATCTCCCGAGTGATCGAGGAGTTGATGATCTCCTGCACCTCGTGTGGATCGGGCCAGATATCTGAGAGGAACACCTCATTGCCGTCCGCGTCCTGGCCGAGCGCCTCGGTCTCGAAATCGAAGTCCATCGTCCCGGCGAGCGCGTAGGCGATGACGAGCGGAGGGGAGGCCAGGTAGTTCATCTTCACGTCGGGGTTGATGCGCCCCTCGAAGTTGCGGTTGCCCGAGAGCACGGCGGTGACGGCCAGGTCATTGTCATTGATCGCCTTGGAGACCTCGGGGATCAGCGGGCCGGTGTTGCCGATGCAGGTGACGCAGCCGTAGCCGACGGTGTTGAAGCCGAGCTCGTCCAGGTACTTCTGCAGGCCGGACTTCTCGTAGTAGTCGGTGACGACCTGCGATCCAGGGGCGACGGTGGTCTTGACCCAAGGCTTGGGCTTGAGGCCCAGGTCCGAGGCCTTCTTGGCCACCAGGGCGGCGCCCAGCATGACGCTGGGGTTCGAGGTGTTGGTGCAGGAGGTGATCGAGGCGACGGTCACAGCACCATTGGTCAGCTCGAAGCTCGTGCCGTCGGCCAGGGTGACCGGGACGGTCTTGGCCGGATCGGCGGTGTAGGCCTTGACGGACTCCTCGAAGGAGGGCTTCGACTCGGCGAGCACGATGCGGTCCTGCGGACGCTTCGGGCCGGCGATCGAGGGAACCACGGTGGACAGGTCCAGCTCGATGTACTCGCTGTAGACCGGCTCCTTGGCGGCGTCGTGCCACAGGCCCTGCTCCTTGGCGTAGGCCTCGACGAGGGCGATCTGGTCCTCTTCGCGGCCGGTCAGGCGCAGGTAGTCGGTGGTCTTCTCGTCGATCGGCCAGATGGCGATGGTCGAGCCGTACTCGGGCGACATGTTGCCGATGGTGGCGCGGTTGGCCAGCGGCACCTCGGAGACGCCGGGGCCGTAGAACTCGACGAACTTGCCGACGACCTTGTGCTCGCGCAGCATCTCGGTGATGGTGAGCACCATGTCGGTGGCGGTGACGCCCTCGTTGAGCTTGCCGGACAGCTTGAAGCCGACGACCTTGGGGATCAGCATGCTGATCGGCTGGCCGAGCATGGCAGCCTCGGCCTCGATGCCACCGACACCCCAGCCCACGACACCCAGGCCGTTGACCATGGTGGTGTGCGAGTCCGTGCCGACGCAGCTGTCGG